>JANLTQ010000318.1:0-5307 GCA_031363005.1 Acidimicrobiia bacterium
CGTGGCCCTGCGGGCCGGGCCGCTCGGGCCACACTTCGCTGGCGGTGCGGCTGCGAGCGCGTGGTGGGTTTCGCTTCGTTCTTGACTTCCGCTCGTGGCCCTGCGGGCCGCGGGTCAGGCGAGGGCGGCGAGTTCGGCGAAGGAGTTGCGGAGACAGTCGAGCAAGAGTTCGGCATCCACGATCGCGGCGGGATCGGAGTGGATGCCGAGGTGGAGTTCGCCGCAGTAGGACATCATCGTCACGTTGACGGGGACCCCGGCACGCGGCCCCATCGGGTAGCTCGCCTCGATGCGACCGCCCCCGAGGTAGAGATCGATGGGGCTGCCACGCAGGTTTGATGTGGCGAAGTCGATGGTCCGCGTCTGGGCCCGGAAGAGACCGACGAGGGCAGCGGTCGGGACCCCCGCAGTGAGTGCGGCCAAGACGTCGGCAGCGTCGATTGCGGGCTCGGACCGCACGTTGTGAACCGCGTCGTGCACCGCGAGAAGATGATCGGCCGCAGGACCATCGATCACCGGGACCATGATGCGACTCGGGGCGAATCGATTGGCGGCGAAATCGCCGCGATCCCGGGTGCTCACCGGCATCGCCATGCGCAGCTCATCGATCGTCTCGCCAAACTCGCGGTGGAACTGTCCGAGCGCGCGGGCCACCGCGGTCACGAAAACGTCGTTGACGCTCGTGCCGTGGGCTTTCCCCGCCCGATGGATCGGATCGAAGTCGAACCCGAGCGTGTCGTAGCGGCGTGCCAACGACCGGACGGCGAACATCTCGGATCGGCCTCGGTCGGTGACCAGGACCTGGCGGCGCAGGGAACGCAACAGTTCGATCGATCGGCGTCCGGCGCCGACGATGTCGCGTGGGTGGGTGAGCGTGGTGAGGGAGCTGCTCGCCGCATGGAGTGCGAGCTCGGCGGCTTCGTTGACGCTGTACCGCAACGCGTCGCGAATGACGTCGATGGCGCCGTCGCGATCGATCGGGTCCTCGACTGCGGCGTCGCGTCGGCTCGCCTGCACGTCGTCGGCAACCGCACGAATCTCAGCGAGATCATCGGGTGCAGGATCCCGTTCGAGATCGACGAGGCTCAAAGAAAGTCTCATCGCGCCAACGCCGTCGGTGATCGTGTGATGCATCCGCTGCACCAACGCGCACCGCCCGCCTTCGAGCCCTTCGACGAGCGTGAACTCCCACAGCGGACGGGAGCGGTCCAGGGGAGGACCGGTGATCGACGCGGCGAGATCAAGGAGGCCGCGCGTCGTTCCGCGCTCGGGGATCGCGACGTGACGCAGGTGGTACTCGAGGTCGAAGGTGGGATCCGGGCGCCACTCGGGTGGCGCAATACGCAGTGGGGGTGAGACGACTCGTTCGCCGAGCCGAGGGATTGCCGCCAGCGCCCGGCGGATGGTGTCGTGAAGACGGCGCTCGGACGGGGCGCGGTCCAAGATCGTGATGTTGGCGAAATCAGATCGGAGCGCCGGATCTTTCTCGACGGCCCACATGACCGCTTCGCTCGCAGACATCCTCATGACGCCTGAGTCTTGCCGCTCGTGAGGCTCGGAACATGACCTCTGGCGCCGACTCGGGGCCGGCGTGAGCGCGCTCAGTGGCCGAGGTTCACCCAGCGTCGGAGAAGGCGGCCGAGCACGAGCCCCACCACTGCGCCGCCGATGACATCCGAGGCGAAGTGCATGCGGACGTAGACCCGACTGCTCGATACCGCCGCCGCCAACAGAAACCACGGTGCCCTCCGCCCGGGACGGCTGAGCAACATCGCCGCCGTGAACCCGGCGGTTGCGTGACCCGAAGGAAACGACGACGTGATCGGACGGTGCATCCCGTACGGAAGTGGATCGGGAGCGACTGCACCGGCGAGCGGACGGCGGCGATCGAAAACAGTCTTGATCGGACCGTTCGTGAGTGCCGATTCGAAACCCATCGCGGCTGCGAAGCGCGCCGCAAATTTCGCATCGTTGTGCCGGTAGGCGCGGAACGTGCCGAGGATCAGCCACAGCAGGCTGTGATCGGCGGCGCTCGAGAGGGGATAGAAGATCCGATCCAAGGCTGGTCGGCGGAGCCGTTCCAGCCGCTCGTTGACTCGTTGGTCGAAGCGTTCGATCAGTGTGAGCACTTAGACCGGTGCGGGCGCGGGCGTCGTGAGCAGGTCCGGAACTGCGAGTTCGCGTTCCGAGTCCGCCAACGGAAGTGTTGGTTCGATCATGTGACCGGGACCGAGAAGCTCGACAGCCTGGTCGGGATCGCCGCCGTACGCCGGGCAGTACGGCTTGTACGCACACCAGTTGCAGAGCGGGCCGGTGCTCGGCCGAAAATCATCTCGCTCGCACGCGCGGCCGATGGCGGACCACAGCGCGTCCGTCTTGCGCATGACGCCGGTGATCGACTGCTCGGATGGTGACGTGATGATCGCTTCCGGTTTCGAGAGGTAGAAGAGCTGCACTCTCACCGGACGTTTCCCGAGCACGTGCGCGACCATCGCCGCGTACATGTGCACACCCGCCAGGCGCTTGATCTCGTAGCGCTCGCCGGGGACCGAGCCGGTCTTGTAGTCGGTGATGACGAGCTCGCCGTCCGCGTTGATCTCGAGCCGGTCGATGATGCCGCGTAGCTGCACGGAACCGATCGTCGCGGCGAGCCGGAGTTCGAGGCCGATCGGTACGACGGTGGTGGGGTCTTCCAGTTCGAAGTACTTCCGGACCAGGACTTCGGCTTCGGCGTGGAAGCGATCCCACTCGTCCGCCGTGAGGTCGAGATCCGCGAAATCGGGGTGCGATGCGAGTTCGGTGCGCGCCGTGTCCAGATCGACGAGGGCGTTGGAGATCGTGCGGGCATCGGGGCCCCGCAGCATCAACAGTTCCAGCGCGCGGTGCACCAACGTTCCCTTGCTCGCAGCCGCCGACGGCGGTTGCGGCAGCCGGTCGAGGTACGAGAAGCGGAACGCGAGCGGACAGTCCTTGAACGCCGAGAACGACGATGGTGACAGCCCGCGCGGCTTTTCTACTCCCATATCTTCAGGGTACCGGGAGGCTGCGACCACACCCGGGACCGCAGCCCGGAGTATCGGTGGCCCGGGACTGACGCGAGCCCGTGACGCAGCGTCGCGAGAACCGGGCAGCGGTTGTGCGTCGCGGTTCCGCCTCCCGCGGTCCGGACCTGGAACGAGATTCCACCGGATCGGTGGATTTGGGTTCCGAGTCTTTACGAGGCGACGTCGAGATGCTGGATGGCGGGGCCGATCAGCTTGATGAGCCGCTCGGGATCAGCGGCGAGATCCGACGTGATCTCGATCACGGTCACCCCTGCGAGCCGCAAGGCGTTGCGGCGCTGCGCGTCGAGGTGGCGGCGGCGAACGCCGAAGTGCCACAGATCGCTGTCGTACTCGAGCGCGATCGGTGGCGATCCGGCGTATCCGAGATCGAGAAACTTCGGGCCGTCGATCGTCGTGACCTGCACCTGACGTTTCGGTTCGGGGAAACCCGCGGCGGTGAGAATCCGGGCGATACGAAGTTCCCATCCGCTGTCGGTGTCGCCGAGACGGTGGTCGAGCATTTCTCGAAGCAGCGTGGAGCCGGCAACGCCCATCCCGCAGTATTCGTCGGCCCGCCACCGCAACTGGCCGAGGGTGAACAGCTGGCGTCGGAGAGCGTCCTCGATCACCAACTCGAGGGCCAGCGGAGCAAGCAGCGCGGCGAGGTCGAGCACGGTCCGGAGAGCGGACGTCACGGCGATGCCGTGAATGCTGGTGAGGTCGGCCGGGAGCAGGTTCTCGGCGCGGTGGACGATCACGCCGGGATGTCGGGGGTCGCGATCACGGGAGACGATCACAGCCAGCGAGCGGGTGGTGGTGCGGTGGAGCGCCCACAGCTGCGCTCCGGTGAGATGCGACGCGTGGCCGCGCGACCAGAGCGTCGCGGCCAGCGCTCGCTGGCGGAACGTGATGGGGACTGCAGTCACACGGAACACGCGAGGGAGGACGCGGGTCCAACGCTCTGACGCCACACGCGTCTCGATCATGCGTGCACTCACTACGTGATCGGCAGCGTCGGCGAGGGTGAAGACCCCGTATCTCGTCGCGGCGAACGCTTCGAGACGGGTAACGGGTGAATCGGACATTGCGGCATCAAAGCGCGAGGGTGTGACACCGTTCGACGCCTGCAGCCTGTAGCCCGCGGGACGTGGCACGAGATTCCACCGTTTCGGTGGGTTTCGGTTCCGAGACCGGAGATCGAGCGTGGCCACCCGAGGGCCAACCGCGAGGTTCGGTAGCCTCCGCCGGTCTTGAAGGAGGCGTCCATATGAAGGTTGACGGTGGGATCGGCGCGATCTCGACGAGCGGAACGGGGAGCCTCGCGGCCATCGGTGCGGCGGCGAAGGCGCAGGAGGACTTCGGCTACGACGGCATCTGGTCCGCCGAGACCAGCCACGATCCCTTCTATCCGCTGCTGATCGCAGCGGAGCACACGGAGCGGATCGAGTTGGGGACCGGTATCGCAGTGGCGTTCGCCCGCAGCCCGATGACGCTCGCCAACACCGCCTGGGACCTCCAGGGTTTCTCCGACGGCCGATTCATGCTCGGACTCGGCAGTCAGATCAAGCCCCACATCGAGAAGCGGTTCTCGATGCCGTGGTCGCATCCCGCGGCGCGCATGCGCGAACTCGTGCTCGCGATGCGTGCCATCTGGGCCAACTGGCAGGACGGCACGCCGTTGCAGTTCGAAGGCGAGTTCTATCGCCACACCTTGATGACGCCGTTCTTCAATCCCGGTCCGATCCCCGCCGGTCCGCCGAAAGTGTTTCTTGCGGCCGTCGGCGAGAAGATGACCGAGACCGCGGGCGAGGTCTGTGACGGCATCATCCTGCACGGCTTCACCACCGAGCGGTACGTGCGGGAGGTCACCATTCCGGCCCTCGAACGCGGGTGGGCCAAGGCCGGGAAGACCCGGGCGGACTTCCAACTTTCGGGTCCGCTCTTCGTCGTCACCGGGACGAACGACGAGGAAATCGAGAAAGCCAAAGCCGGCACCAAGCAGCAGATTGCGTTCTACGGGTCGACACCGGCCTACCGCGGCGTGCTCGAACTCCACGGTTGGGGAGACCTTCAGCCGGAGTTGAACGCGATGTCGAAGCAGGGCAAGTGGGTCGAGATGGGCGGCCTCATCGACGACGAAATCCTCGAGACGTTCGCGGTCGTCGGTGAGCCCGAGAAGATCGGTGCAGAACTCACCCGTCGGTACGGAGACCTCGTGGACCGGCTGTCGTTCTACGCGCCGTACCAGTCCGATCCTGACCGA
>JANLTQ010000337.1:0-2142 GCA_031363005.1 Acidimicrobiia bacterium
ACCGGCAAATCGACGGTGGCCGCCGGTATCGGGACGCAGCTGGGCTGGAAGGTCATTCGTTCGGACGAGATCCGGAAGAACCTCGCTCACGTCGAAACGACGACGCGACTCGATGCGGCGTTTGGTGCGGGTGCCTACGACGACGCTTCGACGGCCGCCACCTACGGCGAGATGCTCGAACAAGCCCGTGGTGTCCTCGAGTTCGGCGAGTGCGTCGTGCTCGACGCCACCTGGCACGACGCCGCGTGGCGCCTCGCCGCCGCCGAAGTGGCCGCGAGCACGCACAGCGATCTCGTCGAGCTCCGCTGCGACGCGCCGTTCGCCGTCACCGAAACGCGGATCCGCGAACGCAACGAAGGCGGGCAGGACGCTTCTGACGCGACTCCGGCGATCGCGGCCCAGGTCACGCGGGCCACCGACCCGTGGCCCTCAGCCACGCGGGTCGACACCACAAGCGATCCGGCCACTGCGCTCGAGATCGCGCTCGGCGCCCTCGGTCACCGAGGCTGACTCACGGTGAGGTGACGGGCTGGGAGGTTCGCTGCTCGGACGAGGCCTCCCGGACAATCTCGAGATCTCGGGACGTTCGGCCCTGCCCCATCGCACGGGTTTGCTCGATGCTGTGACCATGATCCAGCAGGTCGACGTTCAGGCATTGGATACGACCCGGCTGACCGAGGTCATCGGTCCGGAGCGGGCAACGAAGTTCGCCGCCAGCGCGGCGACGGCACGGTCACTCCTCGGCGGTCGGCGCGTCATCAACGTGAACTCGACCGCAACCGGCGGCGGGGTCGCCGAGTTGTTGCAAACCCTGCTCGCGTACGTGCGCGACCTCGGGATCGACGCGCAGTGGTTCGTGATCGAGGGCAACACCGAGTTCTTCGCGATCACGAAACGGATCCACAACCATCTGTACGGGGCCGGCGGTGACGGTGGGCTTCTCGGCCCGGATCAACGCGTCGCCTACGAGGCAACGCTCGCGCCCAACGCCGACGAGTTGCTCTCCGTCGTTCAACCCGATGACATCGTCATGCTGCACGACCCCCAGACCGCCGGCCTGGTGCGAGCGATGAAATCGGCCGGCGCGCACGTCGTGTGGCGCTGTCACGTCGGCCGCGACCAGCCGAACGAGTTCACCGAGGCCGGTTGGGAATTCCTGCGTCCCTACCTCCAGGATGTGGACGCTTTCGTCTTCACGCGGGACGAGTTCGCTCCGAGCTGGATCGACCGGGCTCGGCTGAGCGTCATCACGCCGTCGATCGATCCTCTGAGTGCCAAGAACGAACCGCTCACGCCGACGCGCGTGCAGTCGATCCTGCAGTACGTGGGCCTCCTGACCGGCAACTCGAAACTCGGGGCGACGACCTTTCGGCGGCGAGATGGCTCGCCCGGGCGCGTCGATCGGCGTGTCGACATCCTCCAGACCGGTCCACCACCACCGGCCGACGCACCGCTGGTGGTCCAGGTCTCCCGTTGGGATGTGATGAAGGACATGCAAGGCGTGCTGCACGCGTTCGCGGAGCATGTCGACCGCCGGTTCGGTGCGCATCTGGCGCTCGTCGGCCCGAATGTGCAGGGCGTCACCGATGACCCCGAAGGAGGCATGGTCCTCGACGCCTGCGTCGCGGCGTGGCGCGCGCTTCCCGAAATCGCGCGCGCCCGCATCCACCTCGCGTGCGTGCCCATGCACGATCCCGACGAAGCCGCGATCATCGTCAACGCGCTCCAACGCCACGCCGCCGTGGTCACGCAGAAGAGCGTGGCCGAGGGCTTCGGGCTCACCGTTGTCGAAGCCATGTGGAAGCACCGGCCGATCGTGGCGACTCGGGTTGGAGGAATCGTCGACCAGATCGACGACGGCGTTCACGGGCTGCTCGTCGACGATCCGGACGACCTTCCCGGTTTCGCCGATCGAATCAACCGGCTGCTCGCCGACCCCCCGTTCGCCGAGACCCTCGGGACCAACGCCTACGAACGCGCTCACCTGGAATTCCTTCAGGACAGCCATCTGGAAAGCTACGCGGCCCTGTTCGCCTCCGTGCTCGGCGCCACGAGCGCGCCGACGTGGAGCGGATCGGTGCTCGGCGAGGAGACAGAACGACCATGACCGACAGTCAACTGATCACGCTCGATCTCGACGCG
>JANLTQ010000368.1:0-8198 GCA_031363005.1 Acidimicrobiia bacterium
CGGCTTCGAGCGCGCCGTGGCCGCGCTGACTCGAGTGGGGTACGAGCGGGGCGTCGACGATCTGCCGATTCGACTCGTACTCGAAGCCTCCGACGGCCGGAGCGTCGATCTGCACCCGATCCGCTTCGAACCCGACGGTGCGGCCTACCAGTGGGGCCACGATCGCGAGTACCAGTATCCCGCTGACTGCTTCACCCTTGGCCGGATCGACGGTCGCGAGGTTGCGTGCCTTGGAGTGAGGATCCAGCGCGAGTTCCATTCTGGGTACGCGCCGCGCCCGGTGGATGACCATGACCTCGCACTCCTCGGGGACCTCGAGCTCACTGCGGACCCGTCCGGGGTGATCGTCGTGTCCGGCATTCCCGGCGCCGGCAAGACGACGGTCGCCGGGCTGCTCGCGCAGCGGTTCGCGGCCGGCGTGCACGTCGAGGCCGATCGACTTCAGATGATGGTGGTGACTGGGGGACGTTGGGCCGGCGACGGGCCGATGGCCGAGTGGAACCGGCAGCTGCAGATTCGTACGCGCGCGTCGGCGGCGGCGGCCGACGTCTGGCGCGCGGCAGGGTTCGTGCCCGTGATCGACGACATCTACGTGTCTCGTAGCCGCACCGACCTACTCGTCGACCGGTTGGAGGCACGACCGGTCCGGCTGGTTGTGCTGGCCCCCGATCCGAGTACTGCGTTGGCACGCGACGCGCAGCGCCCGGACAAGACCGTCGGCGAACAGTGGTTGCAACTCGACGCGATCCAACGCGATGAACTCGCGGGTGTCGGTCTCTGGATCGATTCGACGGATCTCACGGCGGAGCAGACCGTCGATCGGATCGTGGAACAACTCGACTCGGCGATCGTTGCCGAATGACGACGATGAAGATTCGTGCGTTCCAAGAGTCCGACGTCGATGCGGTGATCGCACTCTGGCGCGCCTGCGACGTCGCCCGACCGTGGAACGATCCCGTTCGTGACATCGAGCGCAAGCTCGCGATGGCCGACGATCTCCTCCTCGTCGGAACCGTCGATGGGCGGGTGGTCGGAACGGTGATGGCCGGGTACGAGGGCCATCGTGGGTGGATCAACTACCTCGCCGTGGACCCGAATGAACGCGCCGCCGGTCACGGTCGAGCGTTGATGGCTGCCGCGGAGCGGCGTCTGCGGGAGCTGGGTTGTCCGAAGATCAATCTGCAAGTGCGCGGCACGAACCCGGACGCAATCGCGTTCTACGAGCGGATCGGGTTCACCATCGATGCCGTGATCAGCTTGGGAAAGCGTCTTGTCATCGAGAACCGACGGGTCGAGACTTGCGCAGCCGATCCCGAATCGCCGGCCACTCCGACGGAATGATCGAGTAGAGCGCAGTGTCGCGTGGCCGACCTTCCTCGCCCGGCACGTACGACGGCTGCCAACTGCGCATCACACCGTCGAGTTGTGCGCCGAGCCGTTCGATCGCGGCGCGGCTGCGGGCGTTCCGGGCATCGGTCTTGAGATCGACGCGCGCCACGCCCCACTCCTCGAACGCGTGCGTGAGCATGAGCAACTTCGCATCACTGTTCGCCCCGGTCCGTTGCGCAGACGCAGCCAGCCACGTGCCGCCGATCTCCACCGCGTCCGGAGCGTCACCACCGAAGTACGAGCGAAGCCAGAGGAAGCGCGTGGCGCCGAGGACGCGACCCGTGTGCGCGTCACACGTCGTGAACGGAAGGTCGCTGTCACGCGCGTGGAGTTCGAGCAGATGGGATACGTGGGCGGTCATCGAGTCGCGGTCAGAGGGCACCTCCGTGAACCCGTACGTGGACCGATCGACGTTGGCTGCCGCGACGAGCCCGTCGACGTGATCAAGGGACATCGCCCGGAGGTGCACGACCTTGCCGCGCAGGTCGAACGGTACGAGGGTCATGGCCCCAGCGTCGCAGCCGACGCGGGTGGAGTCGCTCGATTTCGGACCCGGTCGAACACGGTGACGACGGCGAACGCGCCGGCAACCAAGAGCGCCGGTTCCGCCGCGGCGAGGAACCGCTGCTTGCCGTAGGCCAGCGCGGCGGCAAGCGTGACGCTGGCAATGGTGGCTGCAAGCGGGAGCCAAACACGGTTTCGACGTGCCATCAGCACGAAGCCGCCGACGGCAAAACCGAAGAGCACGAGGTGGGTTCCCCAGGTGATGACCTGCCACGTGGTGTTCCGGCTCTCCACACTCTCGAGCCGCGACTGTGTGATCGGGTCCCAGAGTCCCCAGAGCCGGAGGACGCGGACCGGGACGACGGCCGGCCACCGGTCCACATGGTCGAACGCGTAGTTGATGCCGTCGCGCTGAAGGCGGTCGTTGCGTTCCACTTCGCTGAGCCGGGCATCGTCGGGACGCAGCGTGCAGTTGTTGTCCCAGAACCCGATCATCGGGCCCCGGTACACCGCAGGACAGTTGGTCCCGGCGAGCGCCGTACCGGCATCGAGGGTGGCGAGCGTCGGCTGTCCGAGCTCGGATTGATTGCGCGCGACCCACGGGCCCACGAGCAGCGTGAACCCGGCGACGGCGGCGAGGCCGAACACCAGCCGCGACTTCCACGGTCGGCGCGTGAACACAACGCACGGAATCACAAGGGCGGCGAAGAGCATGACCGCGTCGCCGCGTGTGAGTGCGCCCAGACCGCACAGGGCGCCGACGCCGATCCATCGCAGTGGAGTGGGTCGGTCGATCGCCGAGTACGTCATCAGCAGTAGACCGGCGACGATCGGGACGTACAAGGTCTCGCTCATGAGTGACCCGTCGAAGCCGATCAACGCGGGCGACACCGCGGCGAGCGCCGCCGCGATGATCCCGACCCCGGCGCCGCCCACCCGTCGTCCGAGCGCGCCGATGGCGACGATGGACGCTGCGCCGGTCGCAACCCCCGCCAACTGCAGGGTCTGACGGCTTTCACCGATCCACCTGACGACGACCGCGAGCAACCCCGGGTAGAGGGGCGGTCGGAATGCAGTGGCGACGTCACGCCCGGACTCGAAGAGGCGCTGAGGATCGACGTACCCGTGACCCGAAGCCAATGCGCCACCCTCGAGCTGGTACCAGACCGAGTCAAGGCCGAAGTTGAGATGTGACGAGAAGCCGAGGATGTACCCGACGCGGAGCGCGAGGCCGAACGCGACGACGGCCGCGATCCACGGCCAGAACCGGCCGGCCGATGAATCCGCAGACGGCTCGGTCATCGTGTCATCGTGTCACCGTACGACCTACGCCGAGAGCATCTGTTCCGCGAGGCGCCGTGCAATCACGCGGAGACACAACGTTTCGTCGGCGCCTTCGAAGATCGAGAGCACGCGAGCGTCGACGAAGTACCGCGAGACCGGGAATTCTTCGGCGTAGCCCATGCCACCGTGCAGTTGGAGCGCCTCGCGCGTCACCCACTCGGCCGCGCGGCAGACGTACGCCTTCACCATGCTGGCTTCGAGCGCCCCTTCACCGCGCGCCATCATGCGCGCGACTTCGTAGGAGAACTGACGGCCGGCGCAGATCAATGCCGCCATCTTGGCGAGCTTCACCTTCGACAGTTGGTAGTCGAAGATCGGTTGGCCGAACACCTTGCGATCCTGCGCGTACCCGAGACCGGCTTCGAATGCCGCTTGCATCAGGCCGACGGCCCGTGCCGCAGTCTGAAGGCGGCCGTTCTCGAAGCCTTCCATTTGCAGGTAGAAGCCCTTGCCAAGTCCGCTGTCCATCCCGATCAGGTTCTCGGCGGCGACGAACCAGTTGTCGAAGGCCACCTCGTACGAGTGCATGCCGCGGTAGCCGAGCGTGTCGATGGCACGCCCCTCCATCGTGCCCTCGCGTCCGTCGTCGAACGCGAAGTGATGTCCCGGCGCGGCCGGCTTGTCGACGACGAGCACCGACAGTCCGCGGTGACCGAGTGACCGGTCCGAGTCGGTGCGGGCCAAGACCATGAGCGTGTCCGCGCGGCCGGCAAACGTGCACCACGTCTTGACGCCGTTGATGACGTACCCGCCATCGACTGCGGTGGCGGTCACCTTGACCCCGGCAACATCCGAGCCGTAGTCGGGCTCGGTCACCATCACGCCGACGATGCGCTCGCCGCTCGCGATCTGCGGCAACCAGCCGTGCTTCTGCTCTTCAGTTCCGCCCTTCACGATGGCACGGGTGAGGATTTCCGGGCGCGTGATGAGCGCACCACCGGCGCCGAGCGAGCCCCATGACAGTTCCTCAGTGGCCACACACATCGCGAGGTAGTCGGACTCGCCGCCGGCCGCAAAGCCGCCGTACTCCTCCGGGACCGAGAGGCCGAAGCCGCCGATCTCGGCCATGCCGTTGATGATGTCGTCCGGGATGTCGGCGTTCGTGCGATGGATGTGTTCGGCGACGGGACGGATCTTGTCTTCGGCGAACCGGTGGAACGTGTCTCGCACCATGTCGAACTCGTCGTCGAGATGCGCCGGACCGGTGCCGTGGCGCGGGAGTTCGTCTGCCAGCGCCTCGAGGAACGCGGGATCACGATGCGCGGCGACGAAGTCGTGGGCACTGGCCAGATCCGCGGGGTTCACGCCCCACTCGGTCTCACGTCCGACGAGCCGGCTCACGATGTCGGCGAAGACGTCGGCGATGTAGGCGTAGGAGAGCTTGGCTTCGAGGTCACCGTGTTGCGCGTAGGTCAACATCACCCGGGAGCCGGCGACGGCCGCGGCCGCATGCGCCAGGTCGTAGGCGACGACCTGGTGTCGGTCGAGCTTGGACACCGAGATGCGGCCGTTGTCGGTTGCGTTCTCGGCGAGATGGCGGGCGGCGGCATCGACGAGCGCCGCGGCCGCGTCGACGGCGGCAGTGGCCGCAGCGTGCGTGTCAGTCATGGCGGGGGAGCCTACCGACGGTCTCCGGCGCGACTTCCAAGCGGGATCGCAGCCCGATATCCCGTAGCCGGCGGCCCGAGCGAGTCCTACGGGACCGAGGGGGCGGGTGTGCTGGACGTGGTCGTCGACGGGGCGACCGTGGTGGTGGTCGTGCCGACGGGCGCACTGGTCGCCGTCGTGGACGATGAGGACGTGGAGGTCGCAGACGGGGGCTTGTACGCCGGCCGCGACGTGGGCGATCCGTCACTCACGGACGCGCCCACCGACTTGTGGGTTCCCGGAATCTGGGTGGACCCTTTGGTCTCGAGGACTGGCTTCGGTGCGCCGAGGACCGCTTGGGCGGTGATGTTCCACTCGGCGTTGATGAGCCGGTAGATGTCGGCGCTGATCAAGTCCGCCCCGGCAACCGAGAAGTGCACGCCGTCGCCCGCTCGCATGATCTGGGTCCGGCCGACCTGGTCAGCGAATCTGGATTGGTAGTCACCGTTGTCGTCGTCGAAGATCGCGTGCGCGTCCACGTAGGTCACCCCCGCGACTGCCGCGGCCGCCTCGCGCTGAATGCGGTTGACCTCGAGGACGCCGGCCTCGAGGTCACTCTCACGTGCAACCGGTGCCCCGACCCAGTAGACGTCACGGTGCTTGCTGCCTACCAACTCGCGCATCATGGCTTCCGTGCGGATTCGGTACTCGTCGGAGAGTTTGTCGGACCAGACGTTGGCGTCGTTGGTGCCGATGATGAAGACCACGACTTCCGGGTCGAGCAGCGCGAGCTGCTGCTCGGCATGCTTCGGCCAGTCATAGAAATCGGGAGTGAGTAGACCGCTCGAGATCCGCGAGTCGTACTGAGGTTGGACCACGCCCGTGTTCGCCGTCAGTTCGCCGAGCGACGGTCCGATCGAGCCGGCAAGGGAGTCTCCGGCAATCCAGAGGCGGAGCGGGTCGTCCGGCGTGAGCTGGCGGCGCGTCGCGACGGTTCGGGGACGGGTGGTGGTCGATTCGGTCGAGCGTCGGGCTGCCGCGTTGAGGTGGGTGTCGTCACTCCCCGGGACCGTGATGACGTCGACAAGGACGAGGGCGGCCGCGACGGCGGCGAGCACGACGAAGAGTCCGCCCACCAATGCCGCCAGCCGGCCCAACCGACCGCGCCGAGAGGAGCGATCGGCGCGTCGCTGCGACCGAGGAATTCGTTCGGTGTCTGCCATGCGGTCGAGCCGATGTCGAATGGTGCGGCTGCTTACGGGTGACCCATGGTACCGGTCGAGAGATTCGGGATGGTGTCGGCGGGCGGGGCCGCAGCGTCGATACGGCGGATCCCACCCTCCTCGTGATCCCGATCGCGCTGGGTGCGGTAGAGGTCCGCGTACAGGCCGCCGCGCGCGAGCAGCTCGTCATGGGTGCCCTGTTCCATGACCTGACCTTCGTTGATGACGAGAATGCGATCCGCGTTGACGATGGTCGACAGTCGGTGTGCGATCACGATCGCGGTGCGTCCGGCCAACGCGGCGTCGAGGGCCCGCTGGATCGCGTGTTCGGACTCGGAGTCCAGATGCGAGGTGGCTTCGTCGAGGATGACGATGGCCGGTTGCTTCAGCAGCACGCGTGCGATGGCGAGTCGTTGCTTCTCGCCGCCCGACATCCGGTATCCCCGCTCACCGACGATGGTGTCGTACCCATCCGGCAACGACATCACGAGATCGTGGATCCGCGCCGCACGACACGCGGTTTCCATTTCGGCATCGGTCGCGTCGGGCTTCGCGTATCGCAAGTTCTCGCGAATCGTGTCGTGAAACAGGTGAGGGTCCTGCATCACGAAGCCGACCGCATTGCCGATCGACGAGAGGGTGAGGTCACGCACGTCGTGACCGTCGAGGCGAACACTGCCCTGCTCGACGTCCGAGATGCGGGGCACCAACATCGCGGTCGTGGTCTTGCCCGCGCCGGATGGACCGACCAGCGCAATGAGCTCGCCCGGCTCGACGGTGAGGCTCACATCGCGCAAGATCCACTCGCTCGGCTCGGTCTCGAGATCGGGCATGCCCTCTTCCAGCGATGCGAGTGACGACACCGCCGGGGCCGGATGGCGGAACCACACGTGATCGATCTCGATCCGGCCGGTCGGGTCGATCAGGTCATACGCGCCCGGCTTCTCCGCGACGAGAGCCGGAAAGTCGAGGACTTCGAACACCCGCTCGAAGCTGACGAGCGCGGTCAGCACATCGACGCGGGCGTTCGTGAGCTGCGTGAGCGGCTGGTAGATCTGGGAGACCAGGAGGGTCATCGCGCCGAGGGTTCCGATCGAGATCGTCCCGCTAATGACCAGCCGGCCGCCGACGAAGTAGACGATCGCGGTTCCGACCGCCGCGACGAATCCCAAGGCCACCATCAACACGCGCGAGTACATCGCCGACGCGATACCGATGTCCCGGACCTGTGCGGCCCGAGTCGAGAACTCGTCGCGCTCGCGATCCTGACGGCCGAACAACTTGACGACGAGCGCGCCGGCAACGTTGAACCGCTCGGCAATCGTGTTGCTCATCGACGCGTTCACCATGAACCCATCACGGGTGATGACCTGAAGCTTTCGGCCGATGCGGCGGGCCGGGATGATGAAGGCCGGAAGCACGACGAGCGTGAGGAGCGTGAGCCGCCATTCCAACGCAACCATCAGCCCGAGGGTGATGGTGAGGGTGATGACGTTCTGCACCACAGTTCCGATGGTGTTCGTCACGGCTTGCTGCGCGCCGACGACGTCGCCGTTCATGCGGCTCATGAGCGCGCCGGTCTGGACCCGGGTGAAGAAGGAGATCGGGAGCCGCTGGACGTGGTCGAAGAGCGCAACCCGCATGTCGTAAATGAGGCCCTCACCGACCCGTGCGGAGTAGAAGCGCTGCAGGAGGCTCAGGGTTGCATTGGCGAACGCGACGCCGACTGCGGCGATGGCGAGGCCCAGGACGAGGGTCTTGTTCTTGGATCCGACGGCATCGTCCAGCAGCGACCGGAACAGCAAAGACGGGACGACACCCACCGCAGCGGAGAGCACGACGGTGATGAGAAACCCGATGAGCGCATTGCGGTACGGACTCGTCAGCCGCAGTACCCGGCGAATCAGGGCGCGTTCGACCCGCGCGCCGTTCACGACGTCCGGATCCCGGCGAAAACCCATCATGGTCTGGTGCATCTGCATGTTGGAGGGTGAACCTAGGGCACCTGCGCTCTGTTCCCCGATCCGAATGATCAGCGTTTTGGACCCGGTCGTAGCGCGGTCGGCCTGCGAAACTCCGCCGATGGCAGATCCCACGATCGTGGTCGAGAATGTCCGGAAACAGTTCGGCGACGTGGTCGCGCTCGACGGC
>JANLTQ010000370.1:0-6670 GCA_031363005.1 Acidimicrobiia bacterium
GAGACCTGCCGTCGCTCATCGCGGCCGTCGAGCAGGTCCAGCCCGACGAGGTGTACAACCTCGGCGCGATCAGCTTCGTGCAACTCTCGTTCAAACAAGCCGAACTCACCGCGGAGATCACCGGCCTCGGCGTGTTGCGCATGCTCGAAGCGATTCGGATCGTCGGCGGCACCGAAAAGAACCCGATCCGCTTTTACCAGGCGAGTTCGTCGGAGATGTTCGGCAAGGTGCGCGAGACGCCGCAGAAGGAGAGCACCCCGTTCCACCCGCGCTCGCCGTACGGGGTCGCGAAGGTCTTCGGTCACGACATGACGGTGAACTACCGCGAGTCCTATGACCTCCACGCGAGTAGCGGCATCCTGTTCAACCACGAAAGCGAGCGGCGCGGACTCGAGTTCGTCACCCGCAAGATCACGAACTCACTGGCGCGCATCAAGTTGGGGATCCAAGACACGATCAGTCTCGGCAACCTCGACTCGGCACGCGACTGGGGCTACGCCGGCGACTACGTCGAGGCGATGTGGTTGATGCTCCAGCAAGACGAGCCCGACGATTACGTGATCGCGACGGGTGAGACCCACACCATCCGTGAGTTCCTCGAAGTCGCGTTCCGGATCGCGGGCTACGACGACTGGGAGCCCTTCGTCAACCACGACACGCGCTTCGACCGCCCGGCGGAGGTCGACTTGCTCTTGGGCGACGCCACGAAGGCCCGCGAGAAGCTCGGCTGGACCCCGAAGGTTGGCTTCGAAGAACTCGTCGCCCGGATGTACGAGTCCGACCTCAAGACCGAGCAGTCCAACCTCGACGCCGGCCGCCGCTAACCCGCGGGTACAACTGCCTTCCTCTCCCCCTCGCTTTGCGCGCGCAATACGCGTCGAAAATGGCGCGTATTGCGCGTGAGAACGGTTGGGTCGGGAGAAGCCCCGGTGGAAAATGCGCGAGTTACCGAAGGGTCATGAGGCGTTCGAGACTCTTCTCGGCTTCGGCGACGATGGAGCGGACAATGTCGCCGGCGGGGATGAGTTCGTGGATCGCCCCGACGCCCTGGCCGGCCGGGTAGCACTCTCGATCGGGGTCGACGCCTTCGGTGTGTTCGTCCGCGCCGAGGTGCATCCACCCGCCGTTCATGGACTTCATCAGCATCTCGGGAAACTTCACCAACTCCTCGGGATGCTCGTCGAAGTGACGGGTGGTGTCGTTCGCCACCGCACGCAGGGTCTTGCCGGTGAACGCCCGTGAGATCGTGGTCCCGTCCTCGCCGGTCCGGAGCAGTGCGTCCTTGTAACCAGGAGCCGAGCGGGCCTCCGGCGTGGCGATGAAGCGGGTGCCGACCCACACGCCGTCGGCACCGAGGGCGAGCGCGGCGGCCAGACCGCGACCGTCGAAGACCCCACCGGCTGCGACGACGGGCACCCGATCGCCCACCGCGTCCACCACTTGGGGCACGAGCGGGAACGTCGCGACCTGACCCGTGTGCCCTCCCGCTTCCGTACCCTGCGCGACCACGATGTCGCAGCCCGCCTCGACGGCCGCGATCGCGTGGCGGACCTTGCCGCACATCGAGAGCACGAGCACGTTGTGCTCATGGCACAGCGTGATCACGTCACGCGGCACCCCGAGCCCTGCCGCGAACACGGCCGCGCCTTCGCGGATGAGCGCTTCGACGTCGGTCATGAGCCGGTCCGGCATCGCGGTGAGCAGGTCAACGCCGAGCGGCTTGTCCGTCAACGCCTTGGCGTCGCGAATCTGCTGGACCATCTCGTCGCTACTCATGGTGGACGCGCCGAAACAACCGAAGCCGCCCGCTTCGGAGACCGCAGCGACGAGCGGCGCATAGGACACCCCGCCCATGCCCGCGAGCATCACGGGATGCTCGATGCCCAAAACGTCGGTCAACCTCGTGCGCATGCGTTCCTCTTCTTCTGACGGGAGGCAGGCGAGGCTAACGACGACCGCCAACTAACGTCCAAGCCGTGAGCGGCAGTCCACGCGTCGGCGTGATCATGGGGAGTGACAGCGACCTTCCGGTAATGCAGGCGGCCGTCGACGTGCTGACCGAGTTCGGCGTGGACCACGAGGTACGCATCGTGTCCGCGCATCGCACCCCCGAGGTGATGGTGAGCTACGCGCGCGAAGCCGCCGGTCGTGGGCTCAAGGTGATCATCGCCGGGGCGGGCGGCGCCGCCCACCTCCCGGGCATGACCGCATCGATGACGACCCTGCCGGTGATCGGAGTTCCGGTTCCCCTCGCGCAGCTCGACGGTCTCGACTCGATGCTCTCGATCGTGCAGATGCCGAAGGGCATTCCGGTGGCGACCGTCGCGATCGGCAACGCCACGAATGCCGGCTTGCTCGCGATCCGCATCCTCGGCGTTTCCGACCGCGCGTTGGCCGACCAACTGGCCGCATACCAGGCGCAGCTGGAGCAGTCCGTCCGGGACAAGGACGCCAAGCTTCAGGGCTGAACGCGTCACGTCGGTCACATTCTGGTGAACGCCCTTGACCTGAAGTTCGGTTCAACTTCTACGGTGCAGGGATGGACTACCGCGCGTACTCCGAACTGACCGAGACTCCGCATGTGGTCGTGGACGGTTCGGCCCAGGCGAGCACGGTTCTGACGTTGTCGCACTGGCCGGGCGCGATGACGCCGGAGATTCTGCGCGCCGACCTGTCGGCCGAGATCGCTTTCAACTATCTCGACCATCCGGAGCTCCACGTCGACGCGACGTACGTCACGAACAACCACTTCGACCAGGACGGCCTCGTCGCGGTGTTCGCGTTGACGCAACCGGATGCCGCATTGGCTCGCCGGGAGCGGCTGATCGACATCGCGCGGGCCGGCGACTTCAGCCGGTTTCACGAGCGTGACGCGGCGCGCGCCGCGATCGCAAGCGCCAACCTCGGTGCGGCGGCTGAGGGCGATGCGTACGACGTTGTACTCCCACAACTCGTAACCCTCGCCGACGATGTTGGGTCGTTCGAAGAGTATTGGGAGGCCGAGGACGCTCACATCACCGCCACCGAGAGCGCCATCGCCGCCGGTGACATCTCCATCACCGAGGACCCCGAGTTGGACCTCGCGATCGTCACCGTCCCTCCGTCCTGGACCGCACAGACCGTGCATCGATTCAGCGCAACGGACGTTGACGCGGCCCACCCGTACGCGATCCACAATGCCACCGATCGGTTCAAGATCCTCACCGTCGGCACGGGGCCACCGGTCCTGCGCTACCGGTACGAGACGTGGGTGCACTACACGACGGGCCGGCCACGGCCACGCGTCGACCTCACCGACCTGGCCGCGACGCTGACCGAGCGCGACGCCGGTTCCGGCACCTGGACCTTTGACGGCGTCCAAGGGCTGAGCCCCGCAATCCATCTCGTCGGCGCCGAGACCACTTCGATCACGGATACGGACTTCGTCGCCGCCGTCCGCGAGGAACTCGGCGCGGCACGTTCCACGTGGAGTCCGTACCCCGACTGAACACCGGGCCCACCCCGAACGCCGAACCCACGTCAGAAACGCAACCCAGGGCGTGCGTATTTGGTGCGAGTTGGGGTCAGTCGGTCGAGATGGCGTCGAGCACATCGAAGCGGGAGGCGCGATGCGCGGGGTAGGCCGCGGCCACCACACCGGCGAGCCCGGCGAGGACCACGACGAGGATGAGTTGGCCGGCAGGGATCGAGAGCGTGGTGAAGCCTTCGTCGTGCAGTGCGGTGACCATCGCCCACCCGAAGAAGATCCCGAGCACGAGCCCGAGCAGCGCACCGAACACCGCGACGATGATCGACTCCCACCGGACCGTCGTCCTCACCTGTTTGCGAGACATCCCGACCGCGCGGAGCAGACCTATCTCGCGTGTGCGTTCCACGATCGACAGCAACAGCGTGTTCATGATGCCGAGCAATGCGATGAAGATCGCCAAGAACAGCAGCGCGAACACGAGGCCGAGGATCTGATTGATCTGGGTTTCGAACTGAGCCTTGAGGCCGCTGATGTCGTTGACCTTCGCGCCGGGAAAGTCCTTGGCGATGGCTTCGATCTTCGGTCGCACCTCCTTCACATTGGCACCGCGATCGAGCGCGATGTACACCTGGCTGTCCGCGTGTTGGGTGAAGCGCTTGTCGTAGGCGTCGAGCGAGATGAAGTAGTCCGACAGACCTTCGCGCTGGCCGCGGCCGAACACGGCGCCGATGGTCACCTTCGGGGCACCCGACTCAGGGAACTTCGTGCGCAGTTGTTGGCCGAGTTTCCACTGCTTGTCGTCGAAGACCTTCTTGGACACGGCGATCTGGTTCGGTTGGAGGGTGGTGAGATCGCCGAGTTTGGGGTCGAGGTCGAAGACCCGATCGAGCTCACCCGGCCGCGAGGCGAGCAGGAACTGTCCGGAACCATCGACTTCGAACGCGCCGAATCGCAAGGGATTGGCGACGGCAACGCCGGGGACCTTGGCAATCCGCTTTGCCATGGCGGGACTGAAGCTCGAGCCGGGTCCCGCGTCGCCGACGACCACGAGATCGCCTCGGAAGGCCTGATCGATCTGACCGCTGATCGACGCCTTCAGCGAGCTGGCGAAGATCGTGATGAGCCCGACGAGAGCAACGCCGATCATCAACGCAGCTGCGGTCGACGCGGTGCGTCGCGGGTTTCGTACTGCGTTCTCCCGCGCGAGTTGACCAGGCATGCCGCGCCACCGCGGCAGCGGCGCGCCGAGTGCCCGCCCCACGGGACGCGCGATGACGGGTCCGAGTACGGCGACACCGATGAAGAGGGAGAACACCCCTACGCCGACGAGCTGGATGTTGCTCGCGCCGAACAGCCCGACGATGAGGAGGACGGCTCCGAGCACCGCAATCGCGGCTCCGATTGCGGTCCGCCGTCCGAGACGGCGTGACTCCACTGCAGAATCTCGGAGTGCCGCCATCGGGGCAATGCGAGCGGCCCGACGCGCAGGCAGCAGGGCGGAGGCAAACGTGACGACCACCCCGAGCACGATCGAGATCACGAAGGTCGACGGTTTCACCACGAGATCGGACGTCGGAACTTCGAAGCCGAACGCGCCCATCACCGCGCGGAGTCCGAGCGCGAGCGCGAGTCCGAGCCCGACCCCGACGATCGACGCCAGCACGCCGACGAGGAGCGCCTCGCCGAGCACGGAGGACCGCACCTGGCGACCAGAGGCGCCGAGGGCGCGCAGGAGTGCCAGCTCACGCGTGCGCTGCGCGATCACGATCGAGAAGGTGTTGACGATGATGAACGACCCGACGAACAGCGAGATGATCGCGAAGATCAGCAAGAACGTGGTGAAGAAGCCGAGACCCTGCTGGATCTGGTTCTGCTGCTCCTTGATCAGCTTGGCGCCGGTGATGACCTGGATGGTGCGCCGGTCGAGGCTCGACGTGATTTGACCGACGAGATCCGTCTGACTGACGCCCGGCTTGGCCGCAACGGCGATCCCGTCGAGCTGGCCCGGCGTGGCGTTGACCCGCTGGGCTTCCGCCAGCGTGAAGAGCGCAACGGTGGCGCCGGCCGGACGATCGGCGTCGCCGAACTTCGCCACGCCGACAATTCGGAACGTGTCCTGGGGAACCTTGTCGTTGGCGAAGCTGATGGTGACGGTGTCGCCGATGCCGAAGTTCTCCGCCTTGGCGGTGCCGAGGTCCATCACCACCTCGCGGGTCGCCTTCGGCGGACGAGACGCCTTCCCGCCGTACGACACCAAGTTGAAGGGGTTCAGACGCCGGACGGTGTTCCAGTTGAACCCGAGCGTGGGTGCGCCCTGACCGGGGTCCCCGATCCCCTTGCCTTTCCGGTCCTGGTACTGCGCCTGCTGAATCCGGATATCGCCCTCGGCTGCCGCCGCGCCCGAAACCCCTTGGACCTTCGGCACGAGGTCCTCGGAAATGCGCGCACGTTGCTCGGGTCCGAACTGGCCTTTCACCACGCTGGCGCTGCGGACGTAGGCGTCGGTGCCGTCGTACACGCTCGAGAACAGTTGATCGAACGTCTTCCTGACCGTGTCCGTGAACACGAGGGTGCCCGAGACGAAGGCCACGCCGAGGTCGACCGCGATCCCGGTGAGAAGGAACCGCAACTTGTGGGCGACGAGCCCACGCAGGGTGAGGCGGAACACGGGGTCAGCCCCCGAACTGCTTGAGCCGATCCAGTACTCGGTCCGCGGTGGGTTCGAGCATCTCGTCGACGATGGTGCCGTCGGCCAGGAACACCACTCGGTCCGCATAGCTCGCGGCGCTCGGATCGTGGGTCACCATCACGATCGTCTGTCCGAGATCGGTGACCGCAGCGCGCATGAAGTTGAGGATCTCTGCGCTCGCGCGCGAGTCCAAGTTGCCGGTCGGTTCGTCGGCGAAGATCAGATCCGGGCGGGACACGAGCGCGCGTGCGACCGCCACCCGCTGTTGCTGGCCACCGGAGAGCTCGCTCGGCCGGTGGGTCAGCCGATCACCGATCCGCAGAGTGGCCACGATCGAGTCCATCCACGCTTGGTCGGGCTTGCGACCGGCGAGCGCCATCGGCAACGTGATGTTCTCCGCCCCGTTCAACGTGGGGATGAGGTTGAAGGACTGGAAGACAAAACCGATGCGGTCACGCCGGATGAGGGTGAGTTGCTTCTCGCTCGACGCGCTGATGTCCACATCGCCGATG
>JANLTQ010000371.1:0-4321 GCA_031363005.1 Acidimicrobiia bacterium
CACCCAGACCGCTAGCACGACCGTGACCGCAAGCACCGCGTCGACCCTCGGCCTCACTAAGACCGCATCGCCGAGCTCCGGCGTCGTGGCCGGCGACACCGTCACCTACACGTTCGCGGGCCGCAACACCGGCACGGTCACGCTGCACAACGTGGGCGTCACCGACCCGATGAGCGGACTCAGCGCGATCACCTGCACACCCGCTGCGCCGGCCACCCTCGCACCGAACGCCACCATCACCTGCACCGCCACCTACGCCGTCACCCAAGCCGATGTGGATGCCGGATCGTTCACAAACACCGCGACCCTGCGCGGTCGCGATCCGGCCAACACGCTGGTGAGCACCACGGATTCGACCACGGTCACCACCGACACCAGTGCCGCGATCGCACTGACGAAATCGGCGTCGCCCGCCACCGGCGTCGTCCCCGGCGACACGGTCATCTACACCTTCGGGGTGTCGAATACTGGCAACGTCACGCTGCACAACGTGGGTGTCACCGACCCAATGCCGGGACTCTTCCCGACCGGCTGCACACCCACCGCACCGGCCACCCTCGCACCGAACGCGACGATGACCTGCTCGGCCGCCTACACCGTCACCCAGGCGGACGTGAACGCCGGTCAGGTCGTCAACACCGCCACCGTCACCGGACTCGACCCGAGCAACCAGACCGTGACGAACACGGCCGGGGCCACGGTCACCGCCGACCAGACCGCGAGCATCAGCCTCACGAAGGCGGCCACACCCACCTCCGGACTCTTCGTCGGCGACACCGTCAGCTACACCATGACCGCCACGAACACGGGCGCGGTCAGCGTGCACAACGTTGTCATCACCGACCCGATGGTGGGCCTCAGCGCCTTGACGTGCACGCCGGCGGCCGGGTCCACGCTTGCGGCCAACGCGTCGATGACCTGCACGGCCACGTACACCGTGACCCAGAACGACGTGGACGCCGGTTCGATCTCCAATACCGCCATCGTCGACGCCCTCGACGTGATCAATGCGCCGGTCACCGACAGCGCGTCCACGACCATCCTCGCGGGCCAGACTGCGAGCCTCGCCTTGGTGAAGACGGCAACGCCGAACACCGGCGTGGTCACCGGCGACACGATCACCTACGGATTCGATGTCACGAACAACGGAACCGTGAGCGTCCACAATGTGAGCGTCGCCGACCCGATGACCGGGCTCAGCGCCCTCACGTGTGCTCCGGCGGCCCCCGCCACCCTCGCGCCGAACGCAACCATGCACTGCGACGCGACCTACACCGTCACGCAGACCAATGTGAACGACGGGTCGTTCACGAACACCGCCACGGTGACCGGTCTCGACACGGTCAACAACCCGGTGTCCGACGCGGACTCGGCGACCGTCACCACGAACTCCACCACCAGCGTGAACCTCACCAAGCGTGTGAGTCCGGATCAGAGCGTCGGCCTCGGAACCCTGCTCACCTACACGATGACGGCCACCAACACCGGGACGACCACCCTCGAGAACGCCAGGATCATCGACCCGATGACCGGGTTGAGTGCGCTCACCTGCACGCCCGCCGCGGGCGCCGACCTCGCGCCGGGCGCGTCGATGACCTGCACCGCTAGCTACACGGTGACCGCCGCCGACGTGACCGCGGGCCAGATCCTGAACGACGCAACGGTCAGCGGCCACAACCTGAACGGCCAGACCGTGACCCACGCCGCGGCCGCCACCGTCCCCACCGCAGGCAACGTTCCGGCCGGTGGTCTGACCATCGACAAGAAGCTCGTCGGCGTCACTGACTCGCTGGCCACCTGGACGATCACGGTCGCCAACCCCGGCGCCGCCACGTTCCCCGGTCCGTTCACCGTGACCGATGCGCTGCCGGCCGACCTGTCGTACGAGTCGGTGAGTGGCACCGGCTGGAACTGCAGTGGGACCACCACCATCACCTGTGTCCACGCCGCCGATCTGGCTGCCGGGGCCAGCACGACGATCACGGTGAAGACCAAGATCGTCGGTGAGAAGGAGATCACGAACGTGGCATCACTCGATGTCGCCGGCAGGGTCCTCACTTCGAAGGCGAGCTTCCAGCCCGGCAGCGGGTTCGCGTTCACCGGCTCCGATGCGCAACGGCTCGGATTCCTCGGCCTGCTCGGTGTTCTCGGCGGCTGGTTCATCCTGATCGCAGCCCGGAGACGCACCGACGACGAGGCCGACATCGTCGTCTGACCCCGCTTTCATCGAATCTCACCCCCTGCGAAGTGGTCAGACCCGATCAGACGCGGAACCGCGCCCTCGTAGCTCCAGACGGCGACGGCCGCATCGCGAGAAACGAGACCGTCGGGCGCCGCCCACAACGACCCGGCGAGACAATGCCGGCGGAAGGTCAGCTCGACGGTGGCCGCCCGGTAGACCCCGGGTGCGGCCGAGATCCACGAGCCGGAATGCAACCGCCCGTCGATCATCCGTCGACTGAACCCGAGCGCCATCGCCTGGCGTCGGCTCACGAGCCCGTGTTGCCGGCGGACCACTGCGTCGATTCGTTGTTGCACCGCGTGTCGTTCGCTCATTCTCGATCAAAGCCCCAAGGTGTGACATTCACCCCGGCCCTGACCCGAGTGCGAAGCCGCTCATCGGTTTTCGCCCCGCCGCAAGTGTTTCAAGCCGATGAGATTGAGGTTCGAGGGACGGCGAATGCGCGCAAGGTCGCAGCCCCGACCGCCGATGCAATGCGGTGAAATCAGAACGCCTTGTGGGCGGCGCAACCGCACAAATCCATCGTCGCGTCGTGCGGGCCCTCGGAGCGCTTGCGCTCGGCCTCGGCGCCACGATGGCGCCGGCGCTTCCCGCGTCGGCCGTCATCACCACTCCCGGCGGCACCACCGCGAGCACCACGCCGGCGAGTACGCCCACGCCGGCTCCGACTGTCACGAGCACACCGACGACGAGATCCGGTGACTCGTTCGTCAACCGATCGGTCGGGAACAGTCCGTCGCCGACCACGGTCACCACCACCGCACCTCCCGTCACCGCGCCGGTCACCTCACCGGCGACAAGTCCTGCGCCGTCGACGCCACCGAGGTCGGCGAAGGTACGGAGTGGATCCGGCGGTTGGGACTTGCCCGCGACGATGACGGTGGCGCCGTCGACGGACGTCACGCCTGGCACCACCTTGAACTTCAGTTCCACCATCACCAACGACTCGTGGTTCGACGGCGGTGTGAGCGCGCACTTCATGCCGCCAAGCGGAAGTGGGCAGCTGGGACCTATCTCGTGCACCGGCAACTTCAATGCCGGCGACAGCCGGACCTGCTCCTTCCAATACGTGGTCGGCCCGTACGACGTCAACTACGGCCAGATCTGGTCCCAGGTGAACTGGGAGGGCACGCTCGCCGTCATCGGCATCATCCCGTATCGCTTCGGCAGAGGCGCGTCGGCGTTCGCCACGGTGGATCCGGCACGACTCTCGCTCGTGAAAACTGCGTCGCCGAGCGTCAACGTGCAAGCGGGCTCAGTGGTCCAGTACACGTTCGCGGGTCGGAACGTGGGCCGAACGCCGCTGACCAACGTGGCGGTCACCGACCCGATGGTCGGCCTCTCGGCGCCCGCGTGCACCCCGTCGGCGCCCGCAATCCTCGCGGTCGGCGCCACGATCAACTGCACCGCCGACTACGCCGCCACCACCGCCGACGTGGCCCGAGGCTCCATCGTCAACACCGCCCAGATCACGGGACTCGATCCTGGTCAGCGGCCGATCAGCGCGACCGGCACCACCGCCGTGACCACCGACTCCACGCCAAATCTTGCGTTCGTCAAGACCGCGAGTCCGACGAGTGACGTCGTCGTCGGTACCACCGTCACGTACTCCTTCATCATGACGAATACCGGCGGCACCCAGTTCACGAGCACGCAACTCACCGATCCGATGCCCGGCCTCTCACCCTTCGTATGCAACACGCCACTCACTTCGCCGTTGCCGATCGGCGCCGGCCGCACCTGCACGGCCACCGTCGTGGGCACCCAGGCCGACGTCGATGCCGGCTCCATCGTGAACAACGCAACTGTGCACGCAACCGTGCCGAACGGATCGGCGACGCGCAACGCCTCGGCCACCGTGAACGCGGGCCAGCATCCCGCCATCGATGTGACCGTGGTGGCCGATCCGGCGACGGGCCTCGCGCTGGGTCAGTCGATCACGTGGACCATGTACGGACACAACACCGGGGACGTGACGCTCACGTCGGACGGTCTCGACATGTCGATGCCCGGTCTCGTCGACGTCGGCTGCGTCGGCGGTCCCACGTTGCCGCCCAACGCCGGCGTGCTCTGTACGGG
>JANLTQ010000373.1:0-1869 GCA_031363005.1 Acidimicrobiia bacterium
CACCCAGACCGCTAGCACGACCGTGACCGCAAGCACCGCGTCGACCCTCGGCCTCACTAAGACCGCATCGCCGAGCTCCGGCGTCGTGGCCGGCGACACCGTCACCTACACGTTCGCGGGCCGCAACACCGGCACGGTCACCCTCCACAACGTGGGCGTCACCGACCCGATGAGCGGACTCAGCGCGGTCAGCTGCACACCCGCCGCGCCAGCCACCCTCGCACCGAACGCCACCATCACCTGCACCGCCACCTACACCGTCACCCAGGCCGACGTCGACGCCGGCTCGATTCTCAACACCGGCACCATCAGCGGCCTCAACCCCGCCAACACGGCCGTCACCAAAACCGCCGGCGCCACCGTCACGCCGACCCAGACCTCGACCCTGTCCTTGACCAAGACTGCGGTCCCGAGCGCGAACGCCGTCGCCGGTGACGTGGTCACCTACACCGTCGCCGGCCAGAACACGGGAACGACCACACTGCATAACGTCGGCGTCACCGACCCGATGAGCGGACTGAGTGCGATCTCCTGCACACCGTCGGTCCCGGCCACCCTCGCGCCGAACGCCACCATCACCTGCACCGCCACCTACACCGTCACCCAAGCCAACGTCGACACCGGCTCGTTCACCAACACCGCCACCATCAGCGGGCTGAACCCGACGAACGTGCCCGTGACGAAGACCGCGAGCAAGACGGTCACCGCGAATCAAACCGGCACCATCTCCCTCACGAAGAGCGCCGCGCCCAACACCGGGGCCGTCGCGGGCACGGTCGTCACGTACACCTTCAACGCGAAGAACGCGGGAACGCTCACGCTGCACAACGTCGGCGTCTCGGACCCGCTCCCCGGCCTGAGCGCAGTGTCCTGCACGCCGAGCGCCCCGGCGACTCTCGCCCCCAACGCCACCATCAGCTGCACCGCCACCTACACCGTCACCCAGGCCGACGTGAACAACGGCGGTGTAGCGAACACCGCAACGGTGAACGCCTTGGACCCAGCGAACGCGCCCGTCATCAAGACCGCAAGTGCGAGTGTCGCCGTCGTCCAGACGCCCGCACTGAGCGTGACCAAGACGGCGTCACCGAGCTCGGGGGTCGTGGTCGGCGACGTCGTCACGTACACGGTGACCGGTACGAACACCGGCACCGTGACCCTGAACAACCTGGCGGTCTCCGACCCGCTGCCCGGCCTCAGCGCCTTCACCTGCACCCCGGCCGCGGGCAAATCGATCGACCCGGGCCAGGACTTCGTCTGCACGGCGACCTACACGGTCACCCAGGCCGACATGGACGCCGGCGCGATCAACAACACCGCGACGGTCGACAGCACCTTCAACACGGCGCCCGTATCCGGGTCCGCCGGCGCAACGGTCACGACCGCGTCGATCCCCGAACTCACTGTCACCAAGTCCGCCAACCCCAACACGGACGTCAACGTCGGCGACACGATCGAGTACCTGGTGGTCGTGGAGAACACCGGAATGGTCCCGGTCGACAAGGTCGACATCACCGACCCGTTGCCCGGCCTGTCCGCGTTCGACTGCAGCCCCGTAGCCCCCACTTCGATGGCGCCCGGGGACACGATGAAGTGCGTCGCGAAGTACACCGTCACGCAGGCGGACGTCGATGCCGGGCACATTGACAACACCGCCACCGCCTCCGGGTACGACCCCAAGGGCAACCCGGTGAGCTTCGACGGCAGCACCACGGTGACCACGCACTTCGCGCCATCCATCAGTTTGACCAAGACGCCGTCGCCCGCGAGCGGGGTGGTCGCCGGAGATGTGGTGACCTATTCGTTCTCGGCCCTGAACACGGGCAACGTCACGCTGCACAACGTCACCGTCACCGACCCGATGAGCGG
>JANLTQ010000388.1:0-3250 GCA_031363005.1 Acidimicrobiia bacterium
TCGCCGGTCTCCGCACCCGCGGGATCGTCACGTAATTCCCGCTCTTGGCCCTACGGGCCGGGCCGCTCGGGCCACGCTCCGTTGGTCGACCGGCTGCTTTCGCGTGCTCTGTGCAACTCCGCTCTCGATACTGCGTGCCTCTAGGATCTGACGCCCCGTCAGATTTCAAGCGGATCAGCAAGAGGCTCAGCCAGGAGTGAAGCGAGACCGGCCGCGTCGATGAGCCGATCCACCAGCGGAACGTGGCCGTCCGGCCCGCTCCGAAGGAGCAAGAGGAACAAAAATGGATTTTGAGTTTTCGCCGGAACAACAGGCGTTCGCGGCCGAGGTCGATGCGTTTCTCGACGCGCACGACGACCCGGATGTCTTCGACCTCACTCGAGAGAACATGGCCCAGATCGTCGACACGCCGAAGCGGCGCGCGTTCATGGCCGAACTCGGCGCCAAGGGTTGGCTGGGGCTGACCTGGCCCGAGACCTACGGCGGCTCGGCCGGCGAGGGAATCTACGAATATCTCCTGAACGAGCGGCTGGCCGGCCGCGGCGGACCGCAGATCGGGAAGGGCGTCGGCATCATCGGCAAGACGCTGATCGCGCACGGGAACGACTTCTTGAAGAAGAAGTTCCTCCCGATGATTCTGCGCAATGAGGTCGAGTTCGCGGTTGGATACAGCGAGCCCAATGCCGGTTCGGACGCGGCGTCGATGCGGTTGAAGGCCGAACGCACCGAGCAAGACGGCGTGAGCGGCTGGCTGCTCAACGGCCAGAAGACGTGGACCACGTCGGCCCACTTCGCCGAGTGGTACTGGCTGGGAACCCGCACCGATCCCACCGACAAACATCGCGGCATCACGCTGATGCTCGTCCCCCTCGACCAGCCCGGCGTCACCATCAACGCGATCAAGACGATGGGTGGCGCACCCATGGGCGACGAGCGCACGAACGAGGTGTTCATCGAGGATGTGTTCGTTCCTGACGACTACGTGGTCGGCGAGGTCAACCGCGGCTTCCAGTACATCTCCCAGGCGCTGGACCTCGAGCGATTCACCATGTTCACGTTCTCACCGATCAAGCAACGGCTCGATCTGTTGTGTGAGTACGTCAAGACCGCCGAGCGCGACGGTGAGCCGCTCCGAGAAGACCCCGTGACGCGGCGCGAGATCGCCCGGTTGGCCACCGATGCCGAAGTGGCGCGCGTGCTCGGATTGCGAGTGGTCTCGGAATCGATGAAGACAGAACGCACGCCGGGAGCCCCACCGCCGACCGTCGCGTCGTCCCAGTACAAGTTGTTCGCCACCGAGTTCTCGCGTCGCTTGGCCAACGCGTCGATGGACATCGCCGGACCGGGTGGGCAACTGCGCGTGAAGACCGCCGCCGCACCCATGGAAGGGCGGGCCGAGTCCACCTACCGGTACACCGTGATCGACACGATCGGTGGCGGATCGTCGGAGATCCAGAAGAACGTGATCGCGCGCCGCGGTCTTGGCCTGCCGAAGAACTTCTGAGCATTGCGATGTATCAGTTGATCGATCTTGCGACGACGTGCGCATGACGGCACGACCGATGCTCGATGGGATCACCGTGCTCGATCTCGCCAGCGTGGGTCCGGCCGCGCGCACGTCGCGGTGGCTTGCGGACTACGGCGCACGGGTGGTGAAGGTGGGCCCGCCACCCAAGCACGGGCGCGCCCAGATCACCCCGCCGTTCTACGCGTACGCCGGTCACCGCGGCATCGAGCGGGTGCTCCTGGACCTCAAGACCGAGGCAGGAGTGGAGACCTTTCTTCGCCTCGCGGTCACGGCCGATGTGGTGATCGAGAGTTTTCGGCCCGGCGTCGTGGACCGTCTCGGCATCGGCGCGGATGCCGTGCACGAGGTGAACCCGGCGGCGATCTATTGCTCGACGAGTGGGTACGGCCAGACCGGCCCTCGCTCGCAGTGGGCCGGCCATGACCTCAACTACCTCGCCGTGGGCGGCTACCTCGATTGCAGTGGGCGAGACGGTGACGGCGGTCCGGCGCTGCCCGGTGCGACGGTCGCCGACAGTGCCGGCGGAGGAATGCAGGCCGTCATCGCCATCCTCGCGGCCCTGGTAGCGCGTGCAACCACGGGCGAGGGTGCGACGCTTGATGTCTCGATCGCCGACGGTGTGGTTGCGCTCATGTCCCTGAATGTGGACGAGTACTTGGCGACGGGCGACGTTCCGGGGCCGCGCCACAGTCTGCTGACCGGTCGGTACGCGTGTTACAACGTGTACCCCTGCGGCGACGACAACTGGGTTGCTGTCGGTGCGATCGAGCCGCACTTCTTCTCCAACCTGTGTCGCGCCCTGGGCTGTGAGCAGTGGACGGCCCATCAGAACGACGACGCCGTCCAGGATCAGATTCGCGCGGACTTCCGAGCGGCGTTCGCCGCGAAGACGCGCGACGAGTGGGTGGCCGAGCTCGGCCCGGCCGACACGTGTGTCTCGGCGGTGGCCACCGTTCCAGAGGTGACAGCCGACGAACACTTTCGTGCTCGGCACGGCTTCGTGACCGCGACCCGCGCCGACGGTCCGGACTTCGAACAAGTGGGATGGACGCTCGCCGGCGCGGATCGCACCCAACCTCCGCCCGCGGTGCGCGAACCCACGTTCAACGACACCGACGCAGTACTCGATGCCGCCGGCTTCTCGCCGGCCGAGATCGAGGACCTCCACCAATCAGGAGCAGTCGCATGAGCAGACCGTCGTGAGTGAAGCGGAGCGGGCACGCGATGGCAGCCGGTCACCAGCGGAGCGGGGCCCGTCCGGCCCGGCCCGAAGGGCCAGGAGGACAAAAGGTGAGTGATGTGGAGCTACCGGAAGCCGTCGAAGCGATGATCGGGACGGTGCAGTACGAGCAGATCGGTGAGTTCCCGGTCGAGCGTGGGTACGTCTGGACCTCGTGTGCGTCGGTGGAGAACGGAAACCCGCTCTTCTGGGACGACGCGGTGGCAGACGAAGTCACCGACGGCTTGATTGCTCCGCCCACGATGTTGTCGGTCTGGTTCCGTCCGCACCACTGGAGTCCCGGGCGTGACGAACAGCCGATGCCGCTGCAGGTGCACTTCGACCTGAAGGGACGGTTCGGCCTCCCGGAAGCGGTGATGAGCGACAACACGATCGTGTTCCACGAACCCGTGCGCATGGGTGATCGGTTGCGTACGCGCCAGATCCTTCGGTCGGTGAGCGAGCCGAAGACCACGAAGCTCGGCACCGGGCGGTTCTGGGTG
>JANLTQ010000389.1:0-2577 GCA_031363005.1 Acidimicrobiia bacterium
CTCGGTCGAATAGGGCAGCATCGAATACTCCGCGGTGATCCAACCTCCCTCGACCTTCTGCACTTTCATCCATTGCGGGATATTTTCTTCGATCATCGCGCTGCAGATCACCTTGGTATTGCCGGCGGCGATGAGCACGGAACCGGTGGCATTGGGCGCGAAGCCTGGAGTGAAAGTGAGCGGGCGAAGTTGATCGGGTGAGCGGCCATCGTGACGGGGCATGGAATTTAAGATTTAGAATTTTGGGTTTTGCACTTAAGCAGGGAGTCGAAGACCGCGCCGAAGAGCGCACACGCGACGCCGAACGCCATGAGCATCCCGCCACCGCCGAAGTCGCCGACGAGGTTGATTGGCGGAGTGGGCTTCTGCCCGGCGCGCCCAAAGTGACCGAGCGCACCGGCGAGCGCGATGTAGTTGATGTCGTGGCCGGCCGCTTGCGCGTACGGGCCGTCCTGACCCCACCCGGTCATCCGGCCGTACACCAGCTTCGGATTGCGGGCGAGGCACGCGTCCGGTCCGATCCCCAACCGGTCGGCGACACCGGGACGAAACCCCTCGATGAGCGCGTCGGCCTGCTCGACGAGCTTCATCACCGTCTCGACCCCGTCCGGATTCTTCAGATCGACACCGATCGAGCGGCGACCACGGTTCAGGATCTCGAGGTTCTGTCGATCGAAGTTGCCAGTCACCGCCTGCGCTCGGTCCACGCGCACGACGTCCGCGCCCATGTCCGCCAGCATCATCGCGGCAAACGGGCCCGGCCCGATCCCTGCGATCTCGACGACCTTCACACCCGACAACGGACCCGACACTGTTACTCCTCCGACATAGTTCGTCATTGAACAACTGGACGCCGGACGTTAGGCGTGCCTGCGTCGGACCGTCAGATTCCCGGCCGGCTGCGCCCTCGGATCAATCCAGCCCGGAGTGAGCGATCCAGTGCCCGACGAGATCCATGCGCCCGGACACTTTGATCTTCGGGTCGGTGACCGGGAGGCGTCGAGACAACGTCAGTGCGAGGTCGGTCATCGACCCTGAAACGGTCGCGTCGGTGGCGTCGAGGTCACCGTCGACCTGAAAGCCATTTGACGTCAGCGTGATGGTCCCGAACCCGTCGCCATCGGTGGCCCGCAGCGCGATGGTTTCGCCGTCGCCACGCAGCTCCGCCAGGTGCGGCGCCTTCACCGCAAGAAACGGGATGAAGTCGAGGAGTTCGAGGATCGAGTCGCTCGCGGTTTCGCGGTCGAGTTCCGCGGGCTCTCCGCACGCCAGCGCCAGGTCGATCCGATGCATGGCGGTCTCGTGCAGTTGGCGTCGCGACCAGAACCTCACACCGAGCGCAGGGTCCCACGCCCACATCGGGGTGTCCACGTCACACGCACGCAGCGTTGCGATCAGCTCGTCAGCACCCGAGCGAAACCAGACCGCAAGGTCATCCGGTCCGGCGGGACGCGGGTACCCGGCCTCGACCCTCGGGATGCGCTCGGGGGCCTTTTCTCGCACCATCCCGGTCACCCACCGATGAATGATCCCCAGATGGATTGGAAGATCGGTCACGGTCCACCCGGGACACGGCGGCACGGTCGCGTCCGGATCGGCCGACTCGAGCAGCGCGGCGAACCGATCGACCTCGAGCGCGAGACCGTCGACGCACTCCGAGTGGTCGAGGCGGCGCATCAGAACGCGAGTGCGAGACCCGGCCGCGCCCACGGGAACGAAACCAGCTTCCCGGTGCCAGAACAGGTCACGAACGCGGTGCTCAGATCCGGTCCACCGAAGCACACATTTGTGACGAGGATGTCCGGCAGCGGGATGTGCTCGACGCCTGCGCCACTCCCGTCGGCGTCGGGCGAGATGGACGAGAGCCCGCCGTTGATCAGTGTGCCCACCACCACGTAGCCCTCGGAGTCGACCGCCAACGAGTCAAGCAACTGATGGCCAGGAAGACCGGCGAGCAGCTGGCCACCGTGGCCCACCGGACTCGGACGGCCGACGACGCCCGGCGACTCGACCGGCCACCAGTAGACCCGGCCGGTGTGGGTCTCGGCCACGTAGACGCGCGAGCCGTCGGGTGAGAGTCCGATGCCGTTCGGCGACTCCAATGGATAGATCACCTCACGAATCGACGACCCGTCCGGCGCCGCGTAGTACACGCCCCCGTGGTCACGCTCACGCGCGCGGATCTTGCCGTGGTCGGTGAACCACATCCCGCCGTCGGCGTCGAAGACCAAGTCGTTCGGACCCATCAGCGGGTTGCCGTCGCACTCGGTGTAGAGCACAGTGACATCTCCGGTCGAGAGGTCCACGCGCTCGATGCGGCCGCCCGAATAGTCCTCCGGTTGCAGCGTGTCCGTGACCGTCATCCCGAAAATCTCCGTGAACCCCCAGCCACCGCTGTTGCAGACGTAACCCGCGCCGTCGGGACCGATGGCCAGACCATTCGGGCTTCCGCCGGGAGTAGCCACAGTCTCGATCCGACCGTCGGGGTGCACCCGATCCACCGTGCGCCGCTTCAACTCCACGCACAGCACGGTGCCATCGGGCATCCACACCGGCCCTTCGGGGAACTCGAGTCCG
>JANLTQ010000391.1:0-4676 GCA_031363005.1 Acidimicrobiia bacterium
GTGGCCTCGGCGCTGATGAAGAGCTTGCGACGCTCCTGGCCGTCGAGGCGGGCGCGTATTTCGATCGGCGTCTCGATGGGAACGGCGTTCACGTACCGCACGGTCAGTTCACCGGTGAACGCTGGTTGACCGATTCGACCGATGATAAAACCGGTGACGTCGTCGAACGTCGCGGCGACGATGCCGCCGTGGGCGCGTCCGGGCGGGCCCTCGAAACCTTTGCGGAAGAAAACGTGAGCGACGACCTCCTCGCCGCCCGGCTCGACCGTGATGTCGACGGCCGTCGGGTTCGCCAACCCGGCGACGGCACGGTCGTTGAACCCGCCCGCCGCGATGCCTACCGGGAACGTGCCGCCGTGACTGTCCCGCGCGGCTTGCATGAGCGCCATGCGATCGCGCCGCGGCGCGACATCGAGGATCGCGATCAGCTCGCGGGTGTGCTGCTGAATCTGCGCGTAGGCCTCGTCGTTCTGTGGTTGCGCGCGGACGAACGCGTGCACCAAGTCGCGCAACGAGTCACTTGCGCCAACGCGCGCCTCCTCGAGGAGGGTCCCATCATCCGCGCCCGGCCCTTGCGCGGAGCTCACGACACACTCAGCACGGTGCGGATGCCTTCACGCCGACGCATCGAATCGAGGGCGGCCTCCGTCTCCGCGAGCGGAAGCCGCTGGGTGATCATGCCTTCGAGATCGAGGCGGCCGGCCTTCCACAACGCGAGCAGTCGCGGGATGTCCCGTTGGGCGTGCACAGAACCGAGGAGACAACCGATCAACTTCTTCTCGGTCGCAGTGAAGCCCACCACCATGGGGATGTTGATGCCCTGCTCGAGTGGCGGCGCGCCCACGCACACGATCGTCCCGCCCGCCCGGGTCGCCATGATGCCTTGCTCGATCAGCGCGGCCTGGCCTGCGGCCTCGAACGAGTAATCCACGCCGATTCCGTTGGTGAGGGCGAAGGCCATGGCCACGGGGTCGTCCGCGCCGGGGTCACAGACGTCGGTCGCACCGAAGGTCAGCGCGGCCTCGCGTCGTACGGCCACCGGGTCCACAACGATCACCCGCGCGGCCGCCGCGAGCCGCGCCCCTTGGGTCACCGCGATGCCGATGCCGCCTGCACCGAGCACGAGCACGGTGGCGCCCTCCTCGACCTTGGCGGTGTTCAGCACCGCACCGACACCGGTTTGGACCGCGCACCCCAAGACGCAGGCCACCTCGAGCGGCACGTCGGCGTCCACCTTGACCACACCGAGTTCGGGCATGATCGCCCGCTCGGCCCACGCCGCGGTAGCGAGTCCCCGGTAGACGATCTCGCCACGCCGCGACAGCGGACTCGTGCCGTCCGGCAACAGGTTGGAGAACAGCGACGCGCCGTAGACCGAACACAGCGTGGGTTGATTGCGGGTGCAGAAGTAGCACTGACCACAGGCGGGCAGCGGGGTGAGGACCACTTGGTCCCCGGGTACTACGGAACTCACATCGTCACCGATCGCCTCCACCACACCGGCCGCTTCGTGGCCGAGGACCACGGGCAACGGCGCGGGGAAGGAACCGTCGACAATCGACAAGTCCGAGTGACAGACACCGCACGCGGCGATACGAACCAGCACCTCGCCGCGCTTCGGCGCGCGGATGTCGATGTCGTCGATCACGATGGGTGTGTTCGGGGCTTCGAGTACGGCAGCGCGCACGGGTTCCTCCAGGTCGATCAGCGATGAGGACCACCGGCTCCGCAGCCGACGGTTCGGACAGTTCGGGAGCGTACGTGCTCGACCGACGCGACCCCGTCTACGGTCGCGCGTATGACCACTCCTGCATCCAACCGCCGGGTCGCGCTCATTGCCGACGGCAGCTTCTTCGTCGGTCCCGCCCTGGCCCGTGTTCTCGCCGCTCGCGGCCACGACCTCGCCATTGCCCACCCGCTCGACGGGCTTGTCGAGGAACTCGAGTCTCTCGGATCGACGGTTGCGGTGATCGATGCGCCGCGGGACCTGGCCGACCCCGAGAGCGCGCCGGCGTTGGTGGCCGGTGCACTCGAGCAATTCGGCCGGATCGACGCGGCGTGCGCGTTCTCCGGCCAGATCGTGATCGGCCGCTTCACCGACTCGACCGTCGACGACCTCCACACCGTTTTGCGCGGTTGCGTCGAGGCGCCGTACCACTTCCTCCGCGCGGTGGTTCCTGCGATGGTGGCGGCGGGGTCCGGTCAGGTGCTGCTGCTCACGAGCGCCGCGGGCGCACGCCCCACGCCGGGCGCGCCGCTGTATTCGTCGGCGCGCGCGGCGGCGAACATGTTGGTGCGCAACGTCGCCGGCGAAGTCGCACGGTCCGGCGTCCAGGTCAACGCACTTGGAACCAACTTCATGGACTTCCCGGAGTTCCGGCGAGCCAACGGCGCCGACGATCCGGAGGTCCGCGCCAAGATCGAGTCACGGGTACCCATGCGTCGCCTCGGGACGGTCGAAGAGTGCGCCGCAATGTGCGCGGCGTTTCTCGACGGCACCAGCGGATTCACTACCGGTCAGTTCCTCGGCTATGCCGGAGGGTGGGTGTAGCAACTACAGCGTGGCGGTCCAGCGGAGCCGACCGTTCGAGTACGGCTTCCCGGTCGCACTCTTCCGGTCGACACAGCGCACGGAGATGCCGTCGCCCGTCTGACTCACGCCACCCGGCACGATGCACACACTGCCGAGCTTGACCGGTGCAGGCACCACCACCGGAGGAAGTGTGGTCGTGGTCGTGGTGGTGGTCGTTGTCGTCGTCGTCGTGGTGGTGGTCGTCTTCGGTGGCCGATACGCATCCGGTCGCGACGGGAGATCGTCGCCACAGCTCACCAAGAAGCTGAGCATCCCCACCGCGGCCACCGAACGTTTGAATCCCGACACGGCGACAGAATGTAGTGGATGCGCTATTCGGTGCCGAACGAGAAAACGCCGCCGAAGTCGGCGTCGCTCGGCAGGACCCGTGCGAAGCGCGCCACGAGCGCCGACGCGTCCCGCGGGCCAGGGGTGGGATCATCGAGGTCGCAGAGTTGTCCGGTCGGTTCCACAGTCATGGCCCGTCCATCGTCCTGCGACGAGACCAGCTTGAGGTGTGATCCTCGGCGCTTTCGGGTGTCGGTCAGTGTCGCCATCAGGTTCTTCTCCATCAGTCGGAGCCTCCCAGATCCGTGACCGGAGCTTTACCCGACGGATGCGATTTCACATCCCCAGAATGGGCTATTTGCGGTCGAGTTCAAGCATGCGGATGGCATTGCCGCGCAACACCTTGTACGCAACGTCGTCGTCGAAATCCGCGAGCATCGCCTGGACGTACGCGTGGCTGTCGGGCCAGGTGGTGTCGGTGTGCGGATAGTCAGTCTCGAAGCAGATGTTGTCGACGCCCACTTCACCGAGCGACGCGAGACCATGCCGGTCCGCGGTGAAGCAGCCGAAGATCCGGCCGTAGTAGTACGTCGACGGCGGCTCGGGAATCAGTTCCTTCGAGTGCTGCCAGCTGTCGTGCTGATCCCACACTGTGTCCGCCCGTTCGAGCGCGTACGGGATCCAACCGATCTGGCCTTCGGAGTACGCGAGCTTCAACTTCGGGAACTGGATGAGCTTCCCGGAGAACAGCCAATCAGCGAGTGACGCCATGGAGTTATTGAACGCGAGCGTGCCGCCCACGCCCTTCGGTGCATCGGGAGACGCGGTCGGGTTCGTCGATGACGATCCGATGTGCATGCACAACGTCACGCCGGTCTCGTTGCACACGTCGAAGACGCGGTCCCAGCCGCCGCTGTGAATCGTCGGGAGCTTCAGGTGATGCGGCAGTTCGCTGAAGCAGAACGCGCGCACCCCGCGCTCGGCGTTGCGGCGAATCTCTGCGGCCGCGAGTTCGGCATCCCAGAGCGGCATGATGCACAGCGGGATGTTGACGCCCTGCGACGGCGCGCACCACTCCTCCACCATCCAGTCGTTGTACGCCCGCACGCACGCGAGCCCCAACTCTCGATCGGGATGTTCGTAGAACGTCTGGCCACAGAAACGCGGGAAGGTGGGAAACGGCAGCGAACCGTCGACCCAGTTCTTCTCGAAGTCGACGATCCGCGCGTCGCGGTCGTAACAGCCGGGGCGCATCTCGTCGTAGGTGAGCGCCTCCATGACCATCTTCGTGCGATCGAACTTGGTGAGATCACCGTCGGGAGTGGCGTCGAGGGGGATGGCGACAAACCGTTTGTGGACGTAGATCAGCTCGTCGTCGAAGTACCAGGCGTCCCCCCAGAGCCCGTCCGGCTCCTCGGTCATCTCATACCGCGCGCCGGGGAGATGCCGGAACGGTCCCCACTGCTTGCGCTCGACACGGGGGCCGCGGGCCCGATGCTTTTCGGGCAGCCAGGTCTGCCACACGTGCGGTGGTTCCACCACGTGATCGTCCACACTCACGATTTTCGGGAGCACTCGCTCGGCGCCGGGGGTCATGGGGCCGAGGGTACCTGACGTTCGTGTCAGGTCGACGGGCTCCGGCGGCCCGGTGCTCGGTATCGAGTCCATGCAGCGACCGCGACGACGGCGACGCCGATTAACAACACCGGTTCGGACGCGGTGCGAAACCTGGAGTTGCCGTAGGTCGCGAGCGCGATCACCGTTGTCATCACAACGGGTGCCACGAGGACTGCGGTCCGAACGCGATCCCGCCGCA
>JANLTQ010000412.1:0-1910 GCA_031363005.1 Acidimicrobiia bacterium
AATTTCGCGAGGGCCGAGTCCGCCGGACTCGGCAATGGATTGAACGCGGCAGTGAGCGGCTCGACCCGCTCGATGCCGATCCGCGCATCGCCCTGGAGGCGCGCGCGTCATGAGAGAAGGCTTGTATGACCGAAGAAACCACGGGGCCAGGTTCGGCGCCCGAGTCGGCGGAGTTCCAACGGCGGGCGACCGAATCGCCAGCAACCGCCGCTGATCGACCGCAACCCTCACTGCGTCCGGTGTCGGATTCGGGAGCGAGAATCCCGTCGCCCGATCGCGTCGCCGACAGTGTCGGTGGCACCGATGGCCCCGACGGTGGCAGCGATGATCGGGAGACGTCGGGCCCTCCGGGTCCCGGTGGGGCACCCCGTCCGCGGCGGCGCGGATCGCGGGGCGGCAAGAATCGACGCAAACCCGGAACTGGTCCCGGCAGCGGCGACGGCGCGTCCGAGGGACCGTCCGACGGGTCATCCATCGACCATGACGATGACTCGATCGAGTCCTCCGACTCGAACTCCGGCGCCGCTCGCCCGCAGCCTGAGCGGTCGGCCCGGACCGAGTCGGGCACCGAGTCTCCTCGCGGCGAGCCGCGGCGGAACGCCCGTGCGGCGGCCGACCGTGGATACACCGCCGACGACGTCGGCGCGGAAGCGCGCGAAGAGGCCGGACTGGTCGAGCCGTCCCCGAACGAAGTCGTGCGGCCCAAGATCGGCGACTCCCGGCCCGCGCCGCCGGTGGCAGCACCGAGCGAGGCGGCACAAGGGACGAGCGACCGGGGCGGGTCAAACCGCTCGGCCGGTTCGGATGACCCGGATGGCGCGTCACCGTCAGGCGCGAAGAAGCGCCGGCGCCGAGGCGGGCGGAACCGTTCGCGCTCGGGGTCGGGCTCGGCCGGCGGTGCGGCATCGTCGACCGGTGGCGGCAACCAAAACCCCGGTCGCCCGAACAACGGACCGCGCACCCCGAATCGGGTCGTGACGTCTCAGATCAGCGACGACGACAACTCGGTGTTGGACGACCTCGACGAAGAGACCTTGGAGCGGCGGCGCGGCAAGACCCGCAAGGGGCGCCCGACCGGGCGATACCAGATGATCGTGCACGTCGGCGACGACCGAACGATCCAGATGGAGTGCTCGAGGGACGGGTGCTCACTGAGCACTACGTGAGTCGTCCGGAGGACGGGGCGACGTCGATCGACGGCAACATCTACCTGGGCAAGGTGCAGAACGTCCTGCCGGGGATGGAAGCGGCGTTCGTCGACATCGGTACGCCGAAGAACGGTGTGATCTATCAACGTGACGTTCAGTTCGAAGCCGGTGAGATGGACGGCGCGGGCGGCGCACCCAAGATCGAGACGGCACTGAAGAACGGCCAGTCGATTCTGGTGCAGGTCACGAAGAATCCGATCGGAGCCAAGGGCGCTCGGCTCACCCAAGACGTGAGTCTCGCCGGTCGTTTCGTCGTCATGGTCCCGAACCAGCCGACGACCTACGGAATCTCCAAACGGCTTCCGGATGACGAGCGCAAGCGACTCCGCAAGGTGCTCGAAGGCATCCGTCCGACCGACGCGGGCCTGATCGTGCGGACCGCGGCCGAGGGTGCGACCGCCGACGAGTTGACTCGTGACCTCGCACGGCTACAGGACCAGTGGCGACAGATCTCGTCGCTCGCCGCGCAGTCGAAGGCCGGCACCCTGTTGTACCGGGAACCTCCACTCGTCGTGCGAGTCATTCGTGAGGAGTTCACGAAGGAGTACCGGTCGATCGTCATCGACGACGACGAACTGTTCGCCGAGGTCAAGGCCTACGTCGATGCCATTGCCCCGGAACTGTCGGAACGCATCGAGCGGTACGAAGACAAGACGCTCCCGATCTTCGAGCGGTTCCACATCCACGAGCAGCTCCACAAGG
>JANLTQ010000416.1:0-2330 GCA_031363005.1 Acidimicrobiia bacterium
CACTTCGCGATCCAGGGGCCGCCGGACCACGAGTAACCGTCGGCGAGTTCGGTGGTCCGGTCCTTGCCTTCGAGCAAGTGCGATGGCAGCACGCCGTACAAGCCACCGTTGAAGAGGCCACGCCACGAGGCGTAGGGCTCCTTGAAAGTGACCACGACCTGGGTCGGCTTGGAGTCGTCAATGGCTTCGATCTTGTCGTAGCCCGACGTGTCGTAGATGTCGGTGCCGGTCACGATCTGGTCCCACGTGTACTTGAAGTCCGTGGCAGTGATCGGTTCACCGTCCGACCAGACGGCCTTGGGGTTGAGGTCGTAGGTCACGACCTGCTTGCCGCCAACCGTCGATGCCTCGGGCATCTTGGTCACGAGGATGTTCGGCACGTTGGTCCAGACGCCGTCCTTCTTCACGAAGTCGAAGACCCGTGGAACGGTGTGGGCTTCCATGGTGTACACGCCCCACGCCGCGCCGGCGCAACTCGCGATCCAGTCGGCACAGTCCGGCTCTTGTTCGGCGCCGAGCACCAGGGTGCCGCCATCGGGCACGGCGCCCGTGTCGGTGGTCTTCTCGCCGCCCTTGCTCCCGCTGCTGCTCCCGCAGGCGGCAAGTGCGATGGCCAAGATCGCCATGAGGGCAACCAACGAACGTCGTGAACGAATCACGTGAGACCTCCCCGTCTCTGGAACCGGACTTTCAAGCAACGCTGTTCGGTGTGAACGCAAGCCTCAGGCGACCCGGAGTCCGAGCAGCACGGTGGTGAACGCAAAGGCAACGGCGGTGATGACGGTGATGCGGTCGAGGTTTCGCTCGACGGCGGTAGCCCCCGCCATCGATCCCCCGAGTGAACCTCCGCCAAACATGTCCGACAGACCGCCACCCCGTCCCGCGTGCAGGAGCACGAGGAAGATCAGGAGCAGCGACACTGCAATGTGCAGTCCGAGAATGATCGGGGTCACAGGGGTCCTTCTGCGTAGGGGCCGAGCGGGAATCTATCCCCCGGACCTGCGAAAACGAAGAACATCGACGCAGGAAACGGGATCGTCACCGAGGAATTAGCTGCGATACCGGATGATTCGGGCGAAATCGTCGGGATCGAGGGACGCTCCACCCACCAGGGCGCCATCGATGCCCGGCCGTTCCATCAGCGAGGCAATGTTGCCGGGCTTCACACTGCCGCCGTACTGGATCCGGACCTGCTCCGAAACTTCGGCACCGGCGACCGAAGCGATCGCGTCACGCACGACACCGATGGTGGCTTCGGCATCTTCGGGCGTTGCGTTCCGACCGGTACCGATCGCCCAGATCGGCTCGTAGGCGACCACGGTGCGCGCGATTTGTTCCTTGGCGACCCCGTCGAAGCCGGCCGCAATCTGGGCTTGGACCTTCGCGTCGGTCTCGCCGGACTCGCGCTCTTCGAGGGTTTCGCCCACGCACAGGATCGGCGTCATGTTGAACTTCCAGATCGCCTTCAGCTTGGCGTTCACCATCTCGTTGGTCTCGCCGAAGATCTCGCGCCGCTCCGAGTGACCGACGATGACGTACTTCACGGTCAACTTGGCGAGCATCGCCGGGCTCACCTCGCCGGTGTACGCGCCCTGCTCCTCGGAGTGGCAGTGCTGCGCACCGAGACTGACCGGGATCCGATCGGAATCGATCGTGGTCTGCACGGACCGGAGGTCGGTGAACGGCGGGCAGAGGACGACGTCGACGCCGTCGGTGTCCTTCTTGTCCAGGAGGTAGGACAACTTCTGGGTGAACTGGATCGCCACGAAATGGTCGTGATGCATTTTCCAGTTGGCTGCGATGATCGGCGTGCGTTCAGTCACGAGTGATTCCTTCTCTCAGGGCGGCGAGGCCGGGCAGGTCGCCCTGTTCGATGAGTTCGAGTGAGGCGCCCCCGCCGGTGCTCACGTGATCGATCTCGGAGGCGAGTCCGAACTGGCGGACCGCCGCCGCGCTGTCGCCGCCGCCGATGATCGTGAACCCCGTGCAGTCTGCGACCGCATGCGCGATGGCTTTGGTGCCGGACGCGAACGGAGTCATCTCGAACACGCCCATCGGACCGTTCCAGAGGACCATGCGCGCCTCGGCGATGACATCCGAGAAGATCGCGGCCGATTCGGGCCCGATGTCGAGACCCATCCAGCCATCGGCGATTCCACCGGCACCGACGATCCGCGTTGAGGCGGTCTCGGCCATCTCGTGCGCAATCACGACGTCGACCGGTATCTGCACCCGACCGGTGTCGAGGAGTCGCTTGCAGTCCGCGACGCGATCCAACTCGACCAGCGAGTTGCCGACCGAGTGTCCTTGGGCAAGAAAGAACGTGAACG
>JANLTQ010000430.1:0-3305 GCA_031363005.1 Acidimicrobiia bacterium
CAACGCGTGCAGTGACCTCGATCGTCTGATCCCCAACTTCGATGGTTGCGCCGGGATGCGCGACCAAGTTGTGATACCACGCAGGATTCGTTGGAGCGCCCGCGAAGGTGGCAAAGATCGCGTAGCTGTCGTCGAGCGCCATGTACATAACGGGACTCACGCGTTTGGCCCCCGACTTCGCACCGATGGTCGTCAACAAGAGCAGCGGAGCACCCTCGAACTGACCCCCGAGCTTGCCCTGGTTCGCCCGAAATTCGTCGACGACGCCACGATTCCACTCTGCTACTTCGCTCATTTGCTTGCCTCTCAGTGGGCTTGATGATGGGGTGAGTTCGCACAACGACGTGTTGTACTCGACGACGAGTGCGTTCATGGTTGGTTCCTCCGGGGGACGTTCGCCGTAGCGTAAGACCTCAACCATTCTTGAGGTCAAGTGAATTTCATGCCCGAGCGCGCGCTCGTACTACGTGATGCGTTCGAGGCGCGCGGTGAAACCGATGTACGTCCAGACCAGCTGGTGCCATCACGCGCCCGGGTAGATTCTCGGGCCACCCGTCACGGGACATCCGCGGCCGTGAATCCGAGGGAGCGTCGTGCCACGCGATCCAGGCGTCATCGATCACAGCTCCTGGATCGATCCGACACCGGCGACCGGTCCCGATCCGGCACCACTCGAAGCCGATCACATCGAGCAATGGCGCGCACGAGGCGCGGTGCTCGTCGACGAGCTACTCCCGGCCGAGGTGGTCGACGCGGCCCGCTCCGCCGCACTCGACGTGAGTACCGCGCCCGACGACGGACCGGCGATGTTCGGCAGTGACGGGCGGTTGGTATTTCCCTTCGATGCGCCGATCCTGAACGCGCTGACCCTCCACCCCCGGCTCCTCGGCGCAGTGGCGCAGTTGCTCGACGTACCGGTACAGGGCATACGACTCACGCAATCCGACCTCTGGGTGAAACACGGCCGCGACGCGATCGCCGAAGCGTTGGACCACGCCGACCAGCGCATGCATGTCGACTACCCGAACCACTCGCTGACCCATCCGCCGGAGTGGGACACCCCGGACGCGGTCGAGATGATCGTGTACGGGAACGACGTCGACGACTGTGGCGGGTCGACTGCGGTCGTTCGACGCAACGGGCCCGACGATCCCGCCTACCGATGGCCGATCGTGGACACCCCCGGAGTCGGAGCGTTTGAGTGGGTCAACGATCGGTCGCATGCGGAGCGATACCTGGAGCAGATCGACCCCGAAGTTGCCGCGTGGCGTCTCGATCACCTCTACGCACGCGAAGAGCGTGTCCGATACCACCGCGGTTCAGTGCTCCTGTACCGGCACGACACGTGGCATCGCGGCACACCGGTTCGCCCGGGGGCGACGCGAGTGGCACACAACCTGACGTTCCGACGCCGCGGCGAGTGAATGGGTCAGCACGCTGCACCCCGGCTGGGCGTGGGCAATGTATCGGCCCGGACAACCGATGGAGCGCCTGATCGCCACCGCGTCCACCGATCAACGGTGTGTGTTGGGATTCCCCGCGCCCGGCCACCCGAGCTGGACACCGCGAATGCTGCAAGCGGTCGCAGCCCGGTACGGCCCACTGGGGATGGACATCACCGAGTACGCGTCGGCGATGAACGGTGCGCGACTGGAGCCACGTCGTTGAGACTCATGCCCCGCTTCGGTGTCCACGCGGCGGCGAAAGGTGGATGGCGAGCATCGACAGCCTGTTGAGCGCCACCGGGCCGGCCAAACCCGGCCCGTCGCGGCCCGATACCGATGTCGCAGCACTGGTCCCTAAGGTCCCCACCATGAAATCTCGAAACCGCCGACGAACAGGTGCACGCGCGGCATGGATGCTGCTCATCCTGAGCGGTTTTCTGCTCCTGGCCACGCCGGCGTTTGCCCACCAGCCGGTGTTCCTCACGGCACAGGACACCGATCCCGCCCGTGGACCGCTGCTCGACAACGGCAAGGTCTCATTCGCGGTGTACGCCACACTCGACCGTCCCGACGCGACCCGCGGACTGCGAGCCAACCTCGCGGCCGGGGACCCGCTCGTCGCGGAGTTGCTGATCCCGGCGCTCGAACCCGAGACTTCGCTCACTGGCGATGAGCTGCCAACACTGACCGTGACCATGCCGGATGGAACCAAACGTCGTATCCCCTCGTCGCTGCGAGAACGCTTCGACGAACCCTTCTCCGGTACCAGCTACGTCCGTCTCGCGTCGGTGCGCGAGACCGCGCCGACCGCAGGCGTGTACCGGTATGAAGTGACCGGCGCCGCGCCCGCACGGTTCACGCTGGCAGTCGGAACCGACGAGGTGGCCGGAACCGTCACCGGCGCCGAGCCCCCGCCGGCCGGGGGACTCGCGGGGTGGTACGCGACCCCACCCCCCACGCCGCCACCCACTTCATCCACGTCCCGCGCGTCGAAGCCGTCGACCGCGGATGCCCGTTCCGCAGCCGGCGCGCGGCGCACGAATCCCTCGGACGAGAACGACGATGTTTCACCGCTCCTGATCGGAGCAGTGGCGGTCGCAATTGGCGCGGTCGCGATCGCTTTCGTGTATTTCCGCCGTCGGCGGACGTCCGCCGGCTGACCCGCAACTCAGCCCCTGTCGAGGTCCTTCACGTACTCACTACGTCGGCTTCTGTCCCACGCAGTGCCAGTTGAGCGTCAGCAGTTGCTCTTCCTCGGCCTGGATGTAGGACTGGCTGTTCGCGTTCATGCGCTGCATCAGGGCGTCGGTCTTCTTCGGGATCACGCGCAGCTTCGCCAGCAACTTGAACGCCGCCTCGTACTTGTCGAACAGGGCGACTTCCTTCTTGATCACTTCCACAGCAGGCCGGCCCACCGAGGACACCAGCTCGAAGCCGGCGGCGCGGTAGGCGTCCTCCCAATACCGGTAGTACCAGAACCCGCCGAACACGGTCAGCTCACGGGTGTGCTGGATCAAGGTCCGTTGGTGCTCGTTGTCACGGTCGTAGGCGTCGAGCGCGGCAACGTCGTTGATGACGAAGCGCCCACCGGGCTTGAGGACGCGGAAGACCTCGTTGAAGGTGAACTCGTGGTCGCTCACATATGTCATCGGCTGGATCGCGTAGACCGCATCGAACGATTGGTCATCGAACTCGAACGCCTTGTTGAAATCGCCGACTGCGAAATTGGCGCGCGGCAGGTTCGGGTTCCTCCACGCCTTTTCGATCTGGGAGCGGTCGAGGTTGATGCCGTACGGCGTCGCCCCGGTCAGCTCGGCGATGTGCTCGGCAATGGCGCCACAGCCACACCCCAGGTCGAGC
>JANLTQ010000553.1:0-7899 GCA_031363005.1 Acidimicrobiia bacterium
GACCCACCAGTGCCATCCGACTCCGCGCCGAGATCGTTGACCACGACCTTCGCACCTTGGCGCGCGAACTCGAGCGCATGACCGCGTCCAATGCCGCGGCCTGCGCCGGTCACGATGACGATTCGTCCTTCACAGATCCCCATAGGGCGGGAAACGTAGCCGAGGTGTCCCTCGGTCCTATCGGGGCTGGCAGTCTGCGAGTAGCGCACGGGCGATGGACGCGATGTCGTCACGTTTGACGTCGACGGGCTGCATCGCCCATCCGAACTGATAGCGCCCCGGACCGATGCGGTACTCCGGCAGCGTGTCCGGACCGCAGGACAACGTGCCCAGACCGCGGTGGTGGACGTCGACGTGCAGGGTGACGTGATCGCTCGGCACCAGTTCCGCGGCATGGGTCGCCGCAGTGAGTTGCTCGGGCGTGTACCGGCTCACGTTGAGTTGGAACGGCGTGTCTGCGATGACCAGGAGACCGCGTCCGGCCGCGGTGTGCACGACGGCCCACCGTGTCTCGGCATGGCCGCCGTGTTCCTGGGGCATCACGTACGGCACGTACTGGTCCAGCACCGTCGACGAGAACCGACCGAGCCGCGCACCGCGCCGCCGGTCCGGGTAGGACTCCACCCGACCGCGGCCGTACCAGGTCACGGCATCGAGTTCGATCGGGAGGCGCCACCGCATACCAACGCGTGGAAGATCTTCGAAATGCGCCGGGATGCGGACGTCCTCGGTCGCGAGGATCGCGCCGTCGGGCCTGAGCGTCATCGTCTCCCGTTGCACCACCGGCGCGTCCGGATCCGAGCCGACGAGTTCGCGCGCCACCGAGACCCGTGCGTCGCGCCCTCGCACCGCGACCTTCACGACGGTATTACGCGCCTCCAACGCGTCGAGGCCGGCGGTCCGCCACCGGCCCAGCGGCTTGAGGTCTTGCATCTCGGCCAACTTGAGTCCATCGTTGTCCGTGGGCGCGCGCCAGAGGGCCAGGCGGGGTCCGTCTTCGATCAGCGGAGTTCCTCGCTGCGCGAGCGTCAGCACACCCGTGGTGGGGTCGACGGTCGCGTCGAGACCGACCCCACGAAGTCCGATGAGCGAACTCCGATCGATCTCCACGGCCGGGCTGGCATCGGACAACCGCAGCGCGGTCCGGCGGTGCGGGCGGCGGACCGCGCGAGTGCGGCCACCGCCGGGAATCGGAACCTGGGCCCAGCCGACCTCGAACCCACGAGGCGCCCACGGCTGCACGCCGGCCGTCAGGAACCGCACGGTCAGGACCGCCTCTTCGTCCGCGCCGAACACCGGTGCGACACGCGGCAGCGTGACCAGCTTCGACGCGCCGGGTGCGAGGTCCGGGAGCGGCAGCATCGCGCCAGCGCGCACGTCACCGTCGACCGCGATCTCGTACCGGGCTCGCAACCACGACACGTCTCGAAAGTCCTGACGGTTGGTGATGCGCACCCGGGCCGTTCGACCGCCCACCCACTCGATCGCCACCGGCGCGGCCAATGCCTTGTGTTCCTCCATCCCCGGTTTCGGGGTGCGATCGGGCCACACCATGCCGTCGATGCAGAAGTTGACGTCGTTCGGCTCGTCGCCGAAGTCGCCGCCGTACGCGTACCGAGTGGACCCGTCCGGCATCGTCTGGAGCAGACCGTGATCCCAGAACTCCCAGATGAACCCACCCTGCAGACCGGGCGTCGACTCGATCGCATCCCAGTACTCGGCGAGGCACCCGTTGCTGTTGCCCATGGCGTGTGAGTACTCGCACATGATCAGCGGCAGCTCACCCCGGCGTTGCTCGGCCCATTCGACGATGTCCGCGATCTCGGGATACATCGGACACAGCACGTCGGTTGCGGTCTGCGTGCGATCCCACGCCCACATGATGGCGCCCTCGTAGTGGATGGGGCGCGTGGCGTCGTAGGCGCGGATCCAACTCGCGAGCGCTTCGTGATGCGCGCCGTAGCCGGACTCGTTGCCGAGCGACCACATGATGATCGACGGGTGGTTCTTGTCTCGTGTGACCATCCGGCTACCGCGGTCCAGCAGCGCCGCGGCGTAACGCGGGTCGTGACACAACGAGAGGATGAAGGCGTGGCTTTCGAAGTTGGTCTCGTCCACGACGTAGAGGCCGAGCTCGTCACACAGGTCGTAGAACGCGGGATCGTTGGGTGAGTGCGACGTGCGCACCGCGTTGAAGCCGTACTGCTTCATCAGCACCAGGTCCGCGCGCATCTGCGCAGCGCTCACGACGCGACCGGTCTCCGGATCGAAGTCGTGGCGGTTCATGCCGCGAATCAACACTGGCCGATCGTTGATCAACAGCTCGCGATCGCGAATCTCGATCGAGCGGAACCCGACGGTGCAGGCGTTCACCTCACGGACGTTGCCGGTTGCGTCGAGCAGTGACACCACCAGTCGGTAGCGAGTCGGCACTTCGGAGGACCACGGCTCAACCGTCAACTCGCTGACCGTGGTCTCGACCACATGGCCGGAGAACAGATACGCGCGACGGTCCGTCGGCACCGGGCCGACCTGCGCAGCACCGACCTTGCGTCCCTTCATCGTCTCGACGTGCGTACGCACCGTCCAGTCCCGTTCCGGTTTCGCAGTGAAGCCGATCTCGGTGCGCACGTGGAGCGAACCGACCCGGCGGTTCGGATCCCACCCTGGAGTGGCGTGGACGTCTTCGATCCAGACGCGATCCGTTGCGGACAGGGTCACCGACCGGCCGATTCCCGCATGCCACCACTGGTCCTGATCTTCCACGTAGCTCGCGTCGGACCAGCGCACCACCATGAACGCGAGTGAGTTCGCACCCGTCGAGACCGCATCGGTGACGTCGAACGCGGCTTCGAGCCGGGAGTCCTTGCTGATACCGATCGCGCGACCGTTCACCCAGACGTGCAGCACGCTGTCGGCGGCGCCCACATGCAACACGATGCGACGCTTGGCCCACGCTCGCGGCACCGTGAACGTGGTGCGGTAGAGACCGGTCGGGTTGTCCGTTGGGACCTCGGGCGGAACCCCTTTGAACGGCATCTGCACATTGGTGTAGATCGGTCGGTCGTAGCCCTGCATCGTCCAGAGCCCGGGCACGGTGACCTCGGCCCAATCGTCGTCGTTGGTGGTTGGCGCCATGAACATCGTCGGCGCCAACTCGGGTCGATCGACGAGCAGGAACTTCCACTCGCCGTCCAGGCGCTTGATCCACGGGTTGTTGCGGTCACCGCGCGCAGTCTCGACGTCGGGTGCCGGAGTCAACGGCGACCGCATCGGCAGCCGCCCGACCTGGGTGATCTCCGGCCGCGTCCACGTTTGCAGGTCGATCAGCGAGTGGGACTGAGAACCGAGTGGAGAAGGAGGACTCATGAATCGAGACAGTACGGTGCCGACGTGCATTTCGGCATCACCATGTTCGCCACCGATCAGACGATGGACACCGCAGACCTCGCCCGCGAGGCCGAGGCACGCGGCTTCCACTCGCTATACCTCCCCGAGCACACGCACATCCCGACGTCACGGCGCACTGCGCCACCGACGGGTGGCGACGAACTCGCCGAGGAGTACAAGCGAACGTTGGATCCGCTCGTCGCGCTGAGCGCCGCCGCCGCGGTCACCGAGCGCATCCTGCTCGGCACCGGCATCTGCGTGGTGGCGCAGCGCGAACCGATCGTGACCGCCAAGGCGATCGCCACCCTCGATCGCATCGCACGCGGTCGCTTCGTGTTCGGGATCGGCTTCGGCTGGAACGCCGACGAGATCGAACACCACCACGTGACCATGCCCGATCGCCGGGCCGTCGCACGCGAGCACGTCCTCGCGATGCGAGCGCTGTGGACCGAAGAGACCGCAGAGTTCCATGGCGACTTCGTCGACTTCTCACCATCGTGGTCGTGGCCCAAGCCGGTTGCGCCCGGCGGTCCTCCCGTCCTCATCGGCGGCTCCGCCGGACCGAAGCTGTTTGCGCACGTCGCCGAATATGCCGACGGTTGGATCCCCATCGGCGGGGCCGGCATCCGCGCCGCACTCGACGACCTCCGGCGAGCCTGCGACGAGCGCGGTCGGGACGCGGACACGCTCCGCATCGTGCCGTTCGGAACCGTGCCGGACACCGGGAAACTCGACTACTACATGTCACTCGGCATTCGCGAGACCGTCCTGCGCGTCGTCGGCGGCACCCGTGACGAAGTGCTGCCCGTGCTCGACGAGTACGCCGCCCTGATCTCCTGACCCACCGGTAGGGTGCGGCGTATGACCGTTGCACCGGCCGTCGTCGAGATCGAAGTCGCCGACGAGCCTGACGCGTGGCGCGCCGCCGGATTCTCCGTGGTGGGCGACTGCGCGCAGGTCGGGTCGATCACCATCCGCCTCGTCGGACGCAACGACGGCGCAAAGGGCATTCGCAGTTGGACATGGTCGAACGTCTCGACCGACGGTCCGATCGACGGCCTCGCCACGCACGTTGCGCCGCAGCCCGCGGTGACTCCCGCCGCTCATGCCAACGGCTCGACGATCATCGATCACGTGGTGGTGGTGACGCCGGACCTCGAGCGCACGGTGCCGGCGTTCGAGGCGTACGGTCTCGAAGTCCGCCGCACCCGCCACACGGATCAGTACGGCCCCGCGTTCCGCCAGGTGTTCTTCCGTGGCGGCGAGACCATCATCGAGTTGATCGGCCCGGACACCCCGGCGGACGGCGACGACCGCGAAGCGCACTTCTACGGTCTCGCGTTCACGGTGGCGGATCTCGATGCGACCGCCGCGCACCTCGGCGATGGTCTCGGGTCCATCAAAGATGCCGTTCAAGACGGCCGCCGCATCGCCACCCTCCGGCACAAGGCCTACGACATCTCGGTGCCGATCGCACTCATGAGCGCCTGACTTCCGGCGCGCCAAACCTCCGGCGCGCCGCCATCCCGCCCCGCTACCTTCGTTCCGTGGGCGACTTTGGCGAGGACACCGCGATCACTGGTTCCGACGGGCAGTACCGCGCCAACGTCAGCCAGGACTGGGAGATCTGGGGTCCGATGGGGGGCTACGTCGCCGCAATCGCACTCCGGGCCGGGGCCGCCGAAGTCCCCGCGCCGTTCGAGCCGGCCAGCTTCACCTGTCAGTTCATCTCAATCGCGAAATTCGGACCCGTCGACATCGCGGTCGAGATTCGACGGCAGTCACGACGCGCCGCAGCGATCAGCGTTCGGATCACGCAGGACGCGGCGCCGATCCTGGATGCACAGATGTGGTTCACGATCCCGGGTGAGGTCGTGCAGTACGACTATTCGAAGGCACACCGGTACGGCACGCCGGAGGACCACCGTCCCATTTCGGAGTACACGTTCGAGCCATCGGTGTTCCCGTTCTGGGAAAACTTCGAGGGGCGGCCCATCGACTGGATCGAAGACATGACCGCTTACCAAGGCGGCGAGCCCGAGTGGGCCGAGTGGCTGCGGTTCGTCCCAACTTCAGAGTTCACGGATCCGGTCCTCGAAGCCGCGCGTGTGCTGCTGCTTGCCGACTTGCCGTCGTTCCCCGCAGCGACTCGCGCGTTCCCGGGCGACGAGCGCACCTTCGTTTCGCCGAGCCTCGACCTTGCGGTCCAGTTCCATCGCCTTCGCGATCTCGGCGAGTGGCTCCTTGTGCAAGGCGTGACGCCGATCGCCGAGCGTGGTCTCCTCGGGTTCCGCTCCGAGGTGTGGAACGCCACTGGCCAGATCCTTGCGAGCGGCAGCGGACAACTTCTCGCCCGATCGACGGCACCACGCGACTGATCGTTTCTGCGCGCTTGGCTACCGCGTGAAGGTGAAGAGCCGACCCGTCGGCGGTTCGGATTGTGTCGTCGTGCTCATCGGGCGTTGTACGACACCTACTCCGTACCCGTTCGGCTCGGCCTCGTAGGAGATCTCGTCACACCCGCACTCACGGAACCAGGCGCGGATCTGCTCGCGCCGATCGGGCTCGAAGGACCCGCGCGTCCAGATGACGAAACCACCGGGCGCGACCATCTGCGGTGTTGCGTTCACCGTCGTAGCAATGTCGGCGTCCGAGATGTTGCCGAAGATCCCACACAGCATCAGGAGATCCACTGGGATGACGTCGGAGGACACCGAGACGTCGCCGGCGTCACCCTGCCGCAGCGCGACCTGCGGGGCAAGACCGGTCTCCTTGCATCGCTGGTTCGCGGCGGCGACGAGCCGAGCATCCTGTTCGACCAACACTGCGCCCACATCGCTTCGGCGTCCGTGTGCGGCCACCACGGGAACCAGATCGCGACCATCACCTGCACACAGGCTCAGGACTCGAATCGGACCGGCGCCGAGACCGTCGAGTGCGTCAGCAATTCCTCGCTGCACTGCGACCAGCCGACGGGCAAGTGACGACTCGAGATCGTCGTACCCGCGATGCCACGAGACCCAGTCCGTCATGACCCCCACTCTGCCCCACCGCTACCTCGACCGCGGCCGAAATCTTGGCGAACCAAACCATTCGGAACGATCCCCCTTCCGAGACCGGGTCGACGATCGTGCGTTCATCCACGTGAGCGGTGGATCAGCGCACAAAGGTCAGCGCGAGCCGCTCCAAGGCGGTCAAGTCCCGGATCATCCGAGCCCGCTCGACCCCGCGAGCACTGGCAGCTTCATCCTCAGGAGTCGGCGGGCAGTCCTGCGGCGGGATCAAGTTCGCATCGACTCGTCGGTCGGACTGTGGAACCCAACGCGGTGGCCGTCAGCGTCGTCGACCTCGCAATAGCGGTTTCCCCAGAATGCATCGAGCGGCGCGAGGTGTCCGTTGTAACCGCCGCCGGTCAGTGACGCGTACATCTCATCGACTGCCGAGCGAGAAGCAAGTCCGAGCTGCAACACCGCTGCCGTCGATGGACTCGGGCCTCTCCATGATGGGTCGTACATCGCAATCACGGGCGGCGTGCTGAACGCGAGATGAGTGCCCCCGCCGAGATCGATCTCGACGTGAGCATTGTTCTCCGCGCCGTCGGGGATGTGAAGGCCTGCCCTCCGGTAGAACTCCATTGCCTTTGCCATGTCGGCGACGGCCAGATGGACACCCATGAACCTCGTTCCATCATTGCTGCCTTCTGCTGGCATCAGTGCATGATGCCCGCTCGACGGCTCGTTCTGCCACCCACCCAAGGGCCCGCTGATGTCTCACAATTTCGGCGCGGAACAGCGAGTCGGAGCCACTCCCCCGAGGCTGAGCTACGGGACGGTCGGCGTGGGCCAGCGCATCGGCTCGGAGCAATCCCTGGTTCGCGCCGCTTCACCGTTGCCGAGACACGCGCCATCCATGAGTTGCTCGCCCCCCATCGGCCGATCGAGACGCACCTGGTACGCAACGGGCCGGTTGCCTTGGCATGTGTGAAAGCCAGCGACCTGGGGCTCCACCGTGAAGGTCACCACGATCTGTTCGGCGTGATACCGCAACGTGGGTGGCAAGACCCGGCCGGTCTCGCCGCCACTACAAGCCAGACGAGTGACCATGGCCGTAAAGGACCGTGTGGCGACCGTCAGCTGTTGACTCGGCTGAAGAAACCAGGTCGCCGTTTCGCCTGGAGATCGAGTCGTCGTCGTCGGCTCCGTTGATTGCGTGGCCCGCTCGCTGGAACAGCCGGCGCCAGCACAGAAGGCAAACAACAAACCGACAACCACCTTCGCCGTGCGTCGCCTCTCGACCATGTTCACCTCTATCCCTGAGTCGGCGCCACCCAGGATGCCCGATCTGGAATGTCGACGTACACCACCCAAGCGTCATGTCACCTCGCAGCCGAACTTGTAGGTCAGACATTCGGCGACGGCGCGGTAGCCGATGGCCCGGTAGATCGAGTTCGATGTCGGATTGTCGAGGTCGGTGTAAAGGATGCACCGGTGCCCGGCCGCAAGAACTCGC
>JANLTQ010000561.1:0-13699 GCA_031363005.1 Acidimicrobiia bacterium
CTTCGAGCACGGAGAACACCGCCAGTCCGAGTCCCGCGGTCAACGCAATGGCGGACGCGAGGCCGAGAGCTTCACGCGATCGAGTGACCTGGTCATCCCGCTCGGACCTGAGCAACCACCACACCAGCAACGCGATCGGCACGTCGATCAGGAAGAACATGCGCCAGACCGACACCGCTTCGATCAGCCCGGCGACGAGCGGGCCGGCGGCAGAACCGACCGCACCCACTCCCGCCCAGATGCCGACCACTCGACCCCTGTCGGTCGGCGCCGCTGACGCGTTCACGAGGGCGAGTCCGGTTGCGGCCAAGACCGACGCGCCCAGCCCTTGCAGCATCCGACCGGCGACGAGCACCTCCACCGTCCCGGCGAGACCGGTCACCAGTGCGCCCGCGCCGAATATCACGATGCCGATCCGAGTCAGGCGCACCGCGCCGAACCGATCCGCGAGGCGACCGGCCGCGATCAGCGGTGCGGCGAGGGTCAACAAGTACCCGTTGACGACCCACGCGAGATCCGCAGTCGACAGGTGCAGGTCACGCCTGATCGCATTCAACAACACCGACGCGCCGAGAAAGTCCAGGGCGACGATCACGTTCACGGCGCACAGAACGACGACGATCGGTCCCAGGGACTTCCGCGCGCGTGGCGTCACCTGACGAGGCCGAGCGCGTCCGCAGCCGCGAGTTGGACCCGCGGCTCGAGCACCGCAACGAGCATCTCCGAACACCACGCGCCGAGGTCATCGTCGAAGCGGATCGGCACTCGCTTGACATCGACCCGTGCGATCGCAGCCAGAACGTCACGCACCAGCGGGGAGATCGGCGCGCCGTCGTCGGCGGTCGGAGCGAACGGCACGGACCAGAAGTCCGGCGTCTGCATCCCCAGCGCGCCACCCGGAATGGTGCCGGGACCGTCCGGGGCGATCAGCGTGACGATGGCCGAGCCCGGTTGACGCGAGTTCAGCAACGTGATGGTGATCGAGTTCTCGCGGCGCGCCAGCTCGGTCCCGAGATCCGCCAACGACTCATCGCGCGCGAGGAGCTGCGCGTGCACGTACGCGCCGAGCGCGTGCAGCAGCGTCTCCTCCGCGTGGCCCGCACCCGGCCCCGACCACAGGAGGTCGTGCACGATCGACGGCAGGAGTAACCGCGCGTCTTCGGCGCGGTACCGCTCGTTCACCACCCGCACCGCCCCGTCTTCATCTGCGCCCGAGACCGGGCCGACCACACGCCCGGGTGACGCCGGAGCTCCGTAGGTGAGGCGGGTCACGGCAGTTCGGCCCCCGGTCCAGGCTTCGAAGACCGCTTCACCGACTGTGCCGACGAGCTCGACCATGACCTGTTCGATCGACGCATCCGAATGGAGGTGGCCGACCGCCGGGGTCATCGGTGGACCGTCCGGGTAGATGCCCGGTTGCCCGAACAACGCCGTCGACGTGAACCGGCCGATGTCCTCGGGGACGTTCGGCGGGCATCGGAGCCGAGCTGAGATCGCTGCGTCCTCCGCCGGCTCGTCCACACTCATCGCGCCGACCGTACCGTCGCCCGTCATCAGGTCAGGGGATGCAGTTCCCACTCATGTTGCTGTCATCGACGCGTCACCGGTGGTTGTTCACCCGGCCACGCGATCGAACCCGGCGTCGACTGCGCGAATGTCCCATCAACGAGCGACGTGGCTCCAACGCGCCAACGCGCAGTCCGGGCGCTCGACGCGTAGCCTCGCCGGGTGAACCCCGACAGTTTGGCCATCAATCCGCTCTTCACCCGCTCCGGCGAGGCGAAGGAGCGGCCGCGCTTCTCCCTGGCCGACGACGAGATGCTGCCCGAGACCGCGTACCAAATCGTGCACGACGAAGCGATGCTCGACGGCAACGCACGGCTCAACCTCGCCACGTTCGTCGGCACGTGGATGGAGCCCGAGGCCTCGCGCCTGTATCAGGACACCTTCGATCGCAACATGATCGACAAGGACGAATACCCGGCGACGGCGGCCATCGAAGACCGCTGTTGGCGCATCCTCGCTGATCTGTGGAACGCACCGGACGCGGGGAAGGCGATCGGCACGTCCACCATCGGGTCGTCGGAGGCCTGCATGTTGGGCGGCCTCGCGCTGAAGCGTCGGTGGCAGCACGCGCGACGCGCCGCCGGGAAGTCGACCGAGACGCCGAACTTGGTGATGAGCTCTGCGGTGCAGGTGTGTTGGGAGAAGTTCGCGAACTATTGGGACGTCGAGATGCGGTTGGTCCCGATCTCTGCGGACCACCCCACGCTCGACGGTCACCAACTCGCCGACTACGTGGACGAGAACACCATCGGCGTCGTGGCCATCATGGGCGTGACCTACACCGGCCAGTACGAGCCGGTCAGCCAGATCGCCGCCGCGCTCGACGACATCCAGGCTGCCACCGGTCTCGACATCCCGATTCACGTCGACGGCGCCTCGGGCGCGTTCATCGCCCCTTTCCTGCAACCCGAGATCGAGTGGGACTTTCGCGTCGCCCGCGTGCACTCCATCAACACGAGTGGCCACAAGTACGGCCTCGTCTATCCGGGCGTCGGCTGGATCGTGTGGCGCACGGTCGAGCACCTTCCGAAGGACCTCGTCCTGAGCGTGTCGTACCTCGGCGGGGACATGCCCACGTTCGCGCTCAACTTCTCGCGACCCGGCGCGCAGGTCCTGTTGCAGTACTACAACTTCTTGCGGCTCGGACGCAGCGGGTACGCCGCGGTTCAAGGCGCGAACCGAGACGTGGCGCGCTACCTCGCCGGTGAAATCAGCAAGATGGAGGCGTTCGATCTCTGGAACGACGGTTCGGACATCCCCGTCTTTGCCTGGCGGCTCACCGATGGCTACACCAAAAACTGGGATCTCTACGACCTCTCCGCGCAACTGCGTCAGCGCGGGTGGCTCGTCCCCGCCTACCCGATGCCCGACGACCTGGCCGACGTCACCGTGCAACGCATCGTCGTGCGCAACGGCCTCTCGATGGATCTCGCCAACCTGTTGCTCGCCAGCATTCGCGAGTGCGTGGCGTACCTCGACGACCTCAACGGACCGCTCCCCAAGCACCGCCGCGCCACCACCTCGTTCCACCACTGACGTTCGGATGCCGCGATGACGATTGCACCGGTCACGACACTCGCGATGACCGGCGCCCACCTGCGCACATGAGCACCACCTCGGTCGTGGCCCCTTCGTTCGTCGTTTCGGAACCGCCATGTCGCCCGTACGTCCGGTCGCCCGTTACTGCGCTGCGTCTGCTCGTGCTGGCCCTGGCCTCCGTGGTGATGTTCTTCCCGCTGCAGCAGTCCGCGCATCGTCATTTCGAGACCAACTTCGGTGTGTGGTTGGCGGACGCGCCGGAGTGGTTCGTGTCGGGCATCGTCTCGGCGTGCCAACTCGGTTTTCTGGTGCCGGCGATCCTGTTCATCCTGAGCCAACTCGCGCAACGGCGATTCAAAGGGCTCGGCCGCATGCTGTTGGCCTCGGCCATCTGTGTCGCCGGACTGCTGGCGATGTCGGCGATCGTCGGCGCGTCGATTCTTCCCGTCGGCCCGATCCGCCACTCCGGGCGCGAGTACGGCATCGGAGGACCGTTCCCGACCGCCGCGGACCTCGGCGTCATCGCGGCATGGCTGTTCATGGACAGTCACCGCTGGCTCCCCCGCTGGCGCCACCTCGGATTCGTCGTGCTCTCGCTCGGCGTCCTCGCCCGCCTCGGAGTCGGACTCGCTGACCCCACAACGATCCTCACCACCCTGCTCATCGCCGGCGCCGCCACCGAAATCGTTCGGCTGACACTGGGCGCCACCAACACCAGACCCCGAGCGGCCACCGTCGGCGCGATTCTCGAGAACCTCGGATATCCGCTGACGCACGTCGAGCGGTTCGGGGCGTTCCGGGGCTACACCGGTTTCCGGGTTCACCGCGCCAACGGCGCGATGTTCTACGTCAAGGTCGTCGGCCGCGAGTCATGGGCGACGCTGCTTCCCGTCCGCCTGTACCAAGCCGCCCGCTTCCGAGATGGCCCGGCCGACGGTCCGTTCCGCTCCGTCCGTGCCAGCGTCGAGCACGAGGCAATGTGTGCGTTGATGGCCTTCGGGGCCGGCGTGTCAACGCCCCGGCTCGCCGTCGTCACCGAATATCCGCCGCGCGCAATGCTCATGGCCTTCGAGACCGAAGTCGCCGGACCGCTGTCCCGGGTCGACCCCGAGCGACGAACTCCCGAGGTGCTGGCGGAAGTGTGGTCGATCCTCGCCGTGTTGCAGCGCAGCCACATCGTGCATCACCACTTCAATCTCGACGCCCTCATCATGAACGAGCACGATGGAGTGTCACTCATCGAGTTCGGGGCCGCGACGATCGGCGTCACCGGTCCCGCGCTTTCCACCGACATCGCCGAGGTCCTCGCCGGCACTGCGGCTCGTCTCGGAGTGGAGGCGGCGGTACGCGCCGCGGTCGAAGGTGTCGGCACGGCTGCGGTCGCGGCGACTCTCCCTCGTCTCCAACCTCTCGCGCTCACCCCACCGACCCGGGCCGCGCTCCACGCGTCCGGGCGTCTCGACGAGTTGCGGGACGAAGTGCAGCGCGTGACCGGCACGTACGAGGTACCGGTAGCGACGCTCGAGCGGGTCCGACTCCGCTCCCTCGTCACCGTCACCATGCTGGCGCTCGCGATCTGGACCTTGGTACCGCAGTTCGTGGGCATCGGCGCAGTGTGGGGAAAGCTCGGCGACGCGAACTGGTGGTGGTTGGCGGCCGCGCTGGGGCTCTCGGGCGCGACCTATCTCGGCGCCGCGTTCGCACTCAACGGATCGCTCGCCGAGCGGGTGCCGATCACACCGAACCTCGAAGTCCAGATCGCGACGTCATTCGTCGGCGTAGCTATTCCGGGCGGCGCGCTGGCACTCACGGCCCGCTTTCTGCAGAAGCGCGGGGTTGACGGGTCCGCGGCCGCCGCCGCGGTCGGCGTCGACACCCTGGCCGGGGTCATCGTCCACCTCACGCTGACCGGCCTGTTCGTTCTCTTCGCCGGAACGTCGGGGCTCCGGAGATTCAACCTGCCGTCGCTCGGATCGGTGGCGTTGATCGGACTCGGTGTGGTCGTGGTCGGCGCGATCGCACTGGCGGTGCCGCGCATCCGGCGGATTGTGACCACGAAGGGCGTGCCCTACGCCCGCCGATCCTTCGCGAGCATGAGCGAGGTCGCGCGCCGGCCTGTGCGCGTGGTGGAGCTGTTCGGCGGATGCTTGCTGATCACCTTGGGCTACATCCTCGCCTTGGAGGTTGCCGTCGTGGCGTTCGGGGTCGGACCGGCGTTCACCTCGGTGGCGCTCGTTTATCTGGTCGGTTCGATCGTGTCCTCGATCGCGCCGACCCCGGGCGGAGTGGGAGTGGTCGAAGCCACCCTCATCGCGGGACTGACGTCCGCAGGCATGGCGAGCCCTACGGCGGTGGCCGCCGTCCTTACGTTCCGCATCGCCACCTTCTGGATTCCGCTGCTCCCCGGATGGGGTGCACTCACGTTGCTGCAACGATCCGGCTCCGTGTAGCCGCCCCGACACCGGGCGTTCGCCGCATCCACCGGCAAGAATCACCACATGGTGAAGCGAGCGACCATCCAACAGACCAGCGACGGCATCTACGCCGCCTGGAATGCCCACGAAGCTGCCGCGGTCGCCGCCTTCTACAACGAAGGTGCCGAAGTCATCGACTCGTCGGGAATCGCGACCCGAGGGCGCACCGCGTTGCTGGCCCTCTGGGCCGGTCGCTTAACGGGATTCCCGGATCTGCGCCTCCACCGAACCAACTTGGTGGTGGAAGCCAACACCAGTGCCGACAGTTGGCGAATGCACGCCACCCACACTGGCGAGTACGACGGGCTTCCGCCGAGCGGGCGCAGGGTCGAGATCGTTGGCGCAAGCTTCACCGAGTACGACGAGCAGGGCCTCGTCGTTCGCGACACCGTCTATTCGAATGTCCTCGGCTTGCTCAGCCAACTCGGCGTCGAATGACGACGTTCGCAACGCCGACGGCAGTCAGCGGACGACGCGGTAGTGGAGGTGGGTGACGCCGGGAGCGTCGACGACGCGTGTTATTTCGAGTTCGATGTGATCCGCGCTCAGGGATTCGAACAGTCGCCGGCCACGTCCGAGTAGGACGGGGACGACGTGGATTTCCATCTCGTCGAGCACGCCCGCGCGCAAGCAGTGCTGGGCGGTGTCGGCGCCGTGCATCATCACGTTGCGGTCTCCGGCCGCAGCCTTGGCCTGGGCGACCGCCGATTCGATGCCGTCGGTGACGTAGGTGATCGCCGCGGCGCCGGTCGGTGGATCGGCGGGTGCTCGATGGGTCGGCACGAAGATCGGCACGCCGTCGTGATGGTCACCGTTCCAATGTCCGGCGATGTCGAACGTCCGGCGCCCGACGAGCACCGCGCCCGTCGCCAGCAACTCGTCGAAGATCTCGCCGCTCGGCCCGTCGGGTCGGTACGAACGGGGATCGTCACCCGAACCGTCGCCCAGCCAGGCGTGCAGCCGATGTCCGCCGATGCCGAGCCCAGCGTCCGGTCCGTCGTCGGGTCCGGCGATGAATCCGTCGAGCGACATCGACATGTCGAGTACGAGATTTCCCATGCTGTGGTCCTTTCACTCGCGGTACTCGCCTCTGACCGCGGATCAGTCCGGCAGGTCGGGAGCCCACGGCACGCCGTTGATGTGGCCGCCGCCGTCGGCGAAGAGGGTGTTCCCGGTGACGTACCGCGAGTCTTCGCCGGCGAGGAACGCTGCGACACCACCGATGTCGCGTTCGGGGTCGCCCATGAAGCCCATCGGCACCTGCTCCAGGACCTGGGCGATCATCTGCGGCATCGTTGCCTCGACGGCGCGATAGGTCGCGGTTGCGGCGCCCGGGCAGATCACGTTGGCCCGAATCGAATGGCGGGCCCACTCCCTCGCCGCCGTGCGAGTCAGGGTGCGGAGTGCTTCCTTGCCCACGTTGTAGGCCGGCGTGAACGGGTGCGCGTTGACGCCATTCAAAGAGCAGATGTTGATGATGGATCCACCGCCGGCATCACGCATGACCGGAAAGCTGCGCAGCATCGACCAGTACGCAGCCCAGAACGCCATGTGGAGTCCGTGGTCCATCTGCTCGTCGGTCGAGTGCTCGAGTCGGACCATCGAACCTCCACCCCACGCGTTGTTGACGAGCACGTCGACGCAGCCGAACTCTCGAACGGTCTCGTCGATCATCGACTCGACCGCGTCCCGATCGGTGACGTCGGTTGCGATGAACCGGGCGGTGGCTCCCAACTCGCTCGACAGTGCCTCGGCCGCGGCGTGACCACTGGCCGAGTTCACCTCGGCAATGACGACCACCGCACCATCGCGCGCGAACCGTCTCGCAATGCCCAACCCGATCCCCTCGCCTGCGCCCGTGACCACTGCCACCTTGCCGTCGAGTGTTGACACCCGATCCCCCTTCGAGTCGCCTCGGCTCGACTCTTGCACACCGGAACGGGGCAGTATTTGTTGTCGTCGTCGAACGGAGCAACGAAATGAGTCGGCCGGTGCAAGTCACGTTCGATGCTCACGACCCGTGGGCTTTGTCATCCTTCTGGCGTGACGTCCTCGGGTACGTGCATCCCGGCCCGCCGGGAGTCGAGTTGACCGAGGGTGCCGACGTCCAGGAAGCATGGAACGAGTTCCTTGCACGCGTCGGCGTGGCCGAGAACGAACGCAACTCGAGATCGGCCATCGAAGACCCCGACGGTCACGGTCCCCGCTTCTTCTTCCAGCAGGTGCCGGAGAACAAAGTCGCGAAGAACCGCGTGCATCTCGACGTCCGCGCCGCCCCAGGTCTTGAGGGCGACGAGCGAATGGCGGCGCTGGAGTCCGAATGCGGTCGTCTGGTTGCGATCGGCGCCGTGCGACTGCGACGCGTCGAGCCTGCACCTCCGATGGAGTCCGGCTTCATCGTCATGACCGACCCTGAAGGCAACGAGTTCTGCCTGGACTAGTAATCCCGCCAACCCGTACCGCTGCCGGCCGTTCTCTCGCGTGGGACACGCGCCACGTGAGAGTTCGGGTCGGCACGGCGGCACGCGCGAGGTTACGGCCGGCACGCGCGCGTGCAGGTCGCTCGCAACGTTTCGAGTGAACTTCGCGGGGCCCGGGCCGCAACGATTTCTCGCTTTCCCCGACTTAGGCGGCGCTGGTTGTGGGCGGCCCACGTTCTTCGGCGATGAGTCGGTTGTATCCGGCCTTACTCACGAGTTGTTGTTGTCCGGGTGGTCCGTGGCGGCGGAGGTCGTGACGCGTTTTGAGGTCGTGGTGGTGGTGGCAGGTTCGGCCGAGGTTGGCGAGTTCGGTGAGTCCTCCGGCGGCGACGGGGAGGTTGTGGTCGATCTGGAGGTGGCGGCTGGTCTCACATCCCAAGATGGTGCACACGGGGTCTCGGGTTTCGACCGCGGTCCGCAGGTGGGCCGGAATCGTGCGTCCGTGGTGGGAGATTCGGGTGACGTCAACACCATCGATCACGAGACTCTTGAGGATCGGGTCGGACGCCATCCGCCGTGCCACCGCGACCGGGATCGGTCCGACACCCTCGATCTCACAGACCTCACCCGGTTCGGTCCATCCCCGTTCGAACGCGGCCTTCGACATGTGGATGATGACCATCGCCAAGGGCCGCGACCCGGTCGTGCGTTCGGGTCGGGTCGAGTCTCGGACCGCTTGTTCACAGAGCCAGACCAGGGCGTCGAACGCGACTGCGTCGGGATGTTTCCGTCGGCCATTCTTGCGGTTCTCGGTGAAGAGGTCCCGTTCGAAAGGTTCGAGGGCCGCCATCATCTGTGCGGTCCGATCCAACGGTCCACGGATCTCGATACTGCCGGTCCCATCGGCGAGGCGACGGTGACGTAACGACCGTGCGGCACGGATCCGTTCGTACTGGTCCATTTCGGCGTCACGTGATGCGGCTGCAGCACTCACGCGATCACACTCGCCCTTCAGACCCCGCACCCCGCAGTCTTCGCAGTCTCGAGCAACCCGGCTTCTGCGTTCGGGTCCGCCTTCGCGGCAGCGCTGATTGCGTCGGCCTGCACCGGAGACAATCCACCCGCACGCAGCGCGTCGGTCGACGCCGGCAACGCATTCAAGCGGCGGGCCGTATCCGACGCGCCCCGCGCCGCACCGACCGTCGTGGAACGGTCGTTGGAACTTTTCGGATCAGCGACCGGACGATTACCGAGTATTCCTGCACCAACGACTCACTCCGGATCCAGCGGAACGCCCGGCACGGCGAAGGCGCGTACGTCGGCCACGTTCTCCTGGCGTGGTCAGCCAACGGAATCGACTACGCCGTGAGCGCACGCGGACACACGCAAGCAAACCTGGCGCTGGTCAAACGTCTCGCCTCGTCGATCACGTTCACCGCGCCGACCGAGTCCCGCGAGGAAGCCGCGTCAGCATCGCTCCGATCCGTGGTTGGGTCCGGCCTACTCTCCGCCATCGACCTCGTGGTCAAAGCTCGGGGCACCGAGTATCAGCGACTCACCGGAAGCAGGTCGTCGAGCGCCAGACCAGGGGAGTCGCGCTGAGCGGTGGGACGGACCTCCGCATCGCCGTCGGCGGTGAGATCGATGACGGCCGGCGGGCCGGGCAAGAGGCAGGCGGCGGCGACACAGCCGACCGTGGTCACGGCTGCGGCCACCAGACTTCCGACGGCGAAGCCGTCGAAAAACCCTCCGGTCGCGGTTTCGAGGAGTGCGCGTGCCCCAGCACTGTTCGTACCGCGCAGTTGTGCAGCGACCCCCTCGGCGGCGCCCAACGAACCGCGGGCCGTCGCAATTGCTCGCGCGGGCAGCGATGCGGTGGAACCGAGCTGGTCGAAAGCACGGACGTAGAAGGACGTGAACAGGCTTCCGAGTACGGCGACCCCGAGCGTTCCACCAATCTCGCGAGTGGCGTCGTTGACCGCAGAACCGATACCGGCTTGGTCAGCGGGCACCACGTCCATGATGGCTTCGGTGGCGGGGGCCGACGTCAGCCCGATACCGATACCGGCGACCACCAGCTGCCCGGCGATGACGAGGTACGACGTGGACTCGGTGTCGGTGGAAAACCAGAGGAACGCCACACTCATGATCCCAAGGCCCGATGACACCACGAGCCGATTTCCGAGCCGCACCGCGAGCTGGGTGCCGACGAGCGCCATCACACCCACCGAAATCGCCACCGGGAGCATTCGGACTCCGGTGCCCAACGCGCTGTAGCCCTTCGCGAACTGGAAGTACTGGGTCGCCAGAAACAGGAACCCGAACAGCGCGAAGAACGCGACGGCGACTGCCCCGCTCGCAGCCGAGAACCGAAGATTGCTGAACAGCGAGACATCGAGCATTGGGGACACCGTGCGCCGTTCCGCCACGACGAACATCACGAGAGCAATCGCAGCAAACGAGAACCACCCAGGGTACGAAGGGTCAACCAACCTTGGCCCGGCGCCTCGATGATCGTGTACACGAGCGTGCCGAGGCCGACGATCGAAAGCAGGAATCCTCGAAGATCGAGCGGTGGGACGGACGAGTCCATCGACTCTGGTACGAGGATGACGACCAGCACGAGCGCGACCAGCGCCACCGGCACCAGCGCGAGGAAAATGCTCCCCCACCAAAAGGCTCCGAGCAACGCGCCGCCAGTGATCGGTCCGACCGCAACCGCGAGTCCGGCGGTTGCGCCCCACGCCCCGATGGCTGTCGCCCGCTCGGTTCGGTCGGTGAAGACATTCGTGATGATCGACAAGGTTGCCGGAAACACCAACGCGGCGCCCACGCCCATGATGCTGCGCGCGGCAATCAGTTGCGCAGAACTCTCGGCGATCGACCCGAGCGCGCTGGCGCCCCCGAAGATCGTCAACCCGACGATCAACGCACGCTTGCGACCGAACCGGTCGCTCAAGCTTCCGCACACTAGAACGAGCGCGCCGAACACCAGGTTGTACGAGTCGACGACCCAAAGCAGATCGCGCGTCGAAGCGTGAAGCTCGCGCACCATGGTGGGGAGCGCAACGTTCACGATCGACGTGTCGACCATCGTCGTGAACACCGCCACGCACAACACGCCGAGGACCAGCCACCGGCTCCGAGAGGTTGGGCTCACACCTTCGGCTTCGGTCGACATACGGCGCGCACATTAGGTGTCCCACCGCGCCACGTGCGACCAGACTCGACGCTCGGCTCGTGCGGTCCGAGTGCTCCTGAGTTTCGGACCGACCCGAGTGGGTACCGTCGGGACATGACGACCGCGAGCACGACCAACCGCCGATGACGCTCCTCGCGGACCTGGTCGGCACCTCGGCGGCGCTCGCGGCGACGTCTTCACGGAAAGCCAAGATCGCGGCTCTCTCCACATTGCTCGGCGCGCTCGATCCCGATGAGATCGCGGTCACCGTCGCTGCACTCACCGGCGTCCCCCGGCAGGGTCGGATCGGCGTCGGATGGTCCCGGGCGTCCGCGCTCACGGGGCAAGCGAGCGCGCCGACGCTCCGAATCGGCGATCTCGACGCCGCCATCGATCAGCTCGAGGAATGTTCGGGACCGGGCTCGGAAGGTCAACGCGCCGACATCATCCACGCACTGGACGCCGACCTCACGCCGGAGGAGGCCACGTTCGTCCGACACCTGTTGACCGGAGAACTCCGCCAAGGCGCGCTCGCCGGCCTGATGACCGACGCGGTCGCGGCCGCCGTCGATGTTCCACCTGACCTCGTCCGGCGCGCCGCCATGTTGAGTGGTGACCTACCCGGCACCGCGCGGCGCGCGCTCACCGACGGTCGCGCCGCATTGGAACAGGAACGGTTGCGTGTCGGCGTCGCGATTCAACCGATGCTGGCCTCACCGGCGACCGATGTGGCCGACGCGCTCGGCACCACCGGGCTGTCCTCGGTGGAGTGGAAGCTCGATGGCGTCCGAATCCAAGCGCATCGAAACGGTGACACCGTGCACCTCTTCACGCGCAACCTCAACGACGTGACCGATCGCATGCCGTCGGTGGTCGACGCGCTGCGCTCACTCCCGATCGATTCCGTGGTGCTCGACGGTGAAGTGATGGGCATCACCGAGGACGGCCTGCCCGAGGCATTCCAAGACTCGGCGAGCACGTTCGGCCGCCGGACCGGTCCGGGGCCGGTCACGCTGGACGCGTCGTGGTTTGACGTGCTCCATCTCGACGGCCGGGATCTCATCGATGAGACCCTGGAGGTACGCCTCACGGTCATGGACCGAATCGTGGGACTGGTCAGCATCCCGTCCGTGCGCACCGACGACGCCGAGGTGGCGCAACGCCTGCTCGACGACGCGCTCGCGACGGGCCACGAAGGGGTGATGGTCAAGTCGCTGTCGTCCGCCTATGCCGCGGGACGGCGCGGACGAAGTTGGCGCAAGGTCAAGCCGGTCCACACCCTCGACCTCGTCGTCCTCGCCGTGGAGTGGGGATCCGGGCGCCGGCGGGGGCTGCTGTCCAACCTGCACCTCGGCGCACTCGGACCCGACGGTGTGCCCGTGATGGTCGGCAAGACGTTCAAGGGTCTCACCGACGAGCTGCTCGCGTGGCAGACCGAGCGGTTCCTCGGACTCGAGACTCATCGCGGGGGACACGTCGTCTTCGTCCGACCCGAACAGGTCGTGGAGATCGCGCTGGATGGTGCGCAAGTGTCGACCCGGTATCCCGGTGGTGTGGCCCTGCGCTTCGCGCGCGTTCGGCGCTACCGCGCCGACAAGGGTCCGGCCGACGCCGACTCCCTCGACGCCATCCGCGCCCTGCTCCCCCGCGCCCGCCGCTGACCCGTCCGTCGGATCCGAGCAAGCCCGAGTGACGGTCGATGCGCGCTGCCTCGTCTCAGAAGACTCGTACAGACTCCTTGGCGAAGATGTCGAGAACGCGGAGTCGGCTCCGTCCCAGGAGTGCACTGCAACCGACCCACTCAGAGGAGACGCCATGGCCAAGTACCTATTGCTCAAGCACTACCGAGGCGCACCGGCGCCCGTCAACAACATTCCGATGAACCAGTGGACGCCCGAAGAAGTCGACGCTCACATCGCGTTCATGCAGGACTTCGCCACTCGCCTCGAGAACACCGGCGAGTTCATCGACGGCCAGGCGCTGTCGCCCGACGGTATGTGGGTCCGCTCCGACGGCGAGGGTCGCGCGCCGGTGACGGACGGTCCGTTCGCCGAAACCAAGGACCTCATCGCCGGCTGGATGATCATCGACGTCGACAGCGACGACCGGGCGATCGAACTCGCCGGTGAGTTGTCGGCCGCACCCGGAGCCAACGGCGAACCCATCCACGAATGGCTCGAGGTCCGCCCGTTCATGGCCGCGCCACCCACCATTGCGCAGTGACCGTCGGGGACATCGAGCTCCGTGAGCTCGCGCCCGCAGTCCTGAGCGTCCTCGTCCATCGCGGAGCAGATTTCGCGACGGCCGAGGACGCGGTCCAGGAGGCCCTCATCCGGGCGCTCGACGCGTGGGAGCACGAAATCCCCGCCGACCCCAAAGGCTGGCTCATCACCGTTGCGTGGAGAGCCTTCCTCGACATGACGAGATCCGAATCCGCACGACGAGATCGCGAAGTTCGGTTCGACACCGAACCGGGCGCCGGTACGATCCCGAGCGCGGACGACACGCTGCACCTCTAC
>JANLTQ010000580.1:0-11008 GCA_031363005.1 Acidimicrobiia bacterium
CCAGCAAGCCGACCGCACCGATCCCGAACAGGATCGCCGCGAACGTGAGGTAGTAGGTGGAGGAGAGCTGCGTCGCGGCGATCACGAGTCCGCAACCTCCGTGTCGGCCACTTCGGTGTCCTGCTCTTCGAGTTCGTGCAGCTCGTCGCGCGCCGGGAGATGAGAACGGCGGGCGAGTACGACGCCGCCGATGACCGCGATCACGAGCAGGACGGCGGTGAGTTCGAACGGCCAGAGAAACGTGGTGAAGAGGCTGTCGGCGACGGCCTTCACGTTGTCGGTATCGGCCGGGCTCACGACTCCCCGCGACGCCAGGTCACCGGAGGTCCAGTTCGCGTTGCCGAGGACGACGAACGCCGCCACCGACACCACGCCGACGGCGATGGCCAGCGGACGCTGTGACTTCACCGGGTCGGCCAGGGACTCGTGACGGTCCACGCCGAGCAACATGATCACGAAGAGGAACAGCACGACGATGGCGCCGGCGTAGACGATGACCTGTACGGCCGCGAGCAACTGCGCGTCCTGGATCACGAACAACACGGCGATCGAGATGAGGACACTCACGAGACTCAACGCCGAGTGCACCGGGTTGCGCATCAGCACGACCCCGAGTGCGCCGGCGAGCGCCAGCGCACCGAAGACGAAGAACAGCACGACCTCAGGCATGGTGATCACCGCCGTCGGCGGCTGTGGCCTCGACGGGCTCACCGGATTCGGAACTCGCGACGTCGGTATCGAGATCGCCGTCCTCGGACTGGCCGATCTCCGGTTGGCGCTCTCCGAAGCCGAGCTCGTTGCTCCATGCAATGCGCCCGGCGAAATCGATGTCGCCACTCGGCGCGGTGGCCCGCATCCAGCCGCTCGTCTCGTCGTCCTCGCCACCCAACCAGAGTTCCCACGGCTGGCGCTTCGCCCGACCGTCGTCGTCCACCAGCAACTCGGCCTTGGTGTAGATCGCGTCTTCACGGTTGGCGAACGAGAACTCGAAGAGCTTCGTCTCGGTAATGGCTTCCGTGGGACACGCCTCGACACACAGGTCACAGTGGATGCAGCGCAAATAGTTGATCTCGTAGACGAAGCCGTATCGCTCACCGGGTGAAACCGGCGCGTCCGGCGGGTTGTCCGCGCCGCGCACGTAGATGCAGCGCGCCGGGCACACACCGGCGCAGAGCTCGCACCCGATGCACTTCTCCATGCCGTCCTCGTACCGGTTCAGGACGTGACGACCGTGGAAGCGCTCGGGCTTCGGTCGCTTCTCATCCGGATACGGCGTGGTGACACGCGGGCGGAACATTTGCCGCCACGTGACCCCGAAACCTTTGGCCAGTCCCACGGTTAGACCACCTCGCTCACGGGTTCGCCCCGGCGCGGCATGCACAGCCGCAACCCACCGAGGATCGCGATCGCGCCGCCGAACGCGGCCGGGACCGCGATCCAGCGTTCCCAGCCCTGGTCACGCGCCACCACGACGACCGCAGTCACCATCACCGCGAGGAACGACAGTTCGATGAGCCACTTCCAGCCGAGGTCCATCAGCTGGTCGTACCGCAAACGTGGGAGAGAAGCCCGCAGCCACACGGTGCCGAAGAGCAGCACCATCAGCTTGAGGAAGAACCAGAAGATCGGCATGAACCAGACGTTGACCACACCGGTCTTCGGCAGGAACCCGAGCGCCGGGCCCGAGGGTCCACCGAGGAACAGCGTCACCGCGATCGCCGACATGGTGATCACGTTCATGAACTCGGCGAGGAAGAAGATGGCGAACCGGATGCCGGTGTATTCGGTGTGGAACCCGCCGACGAGTTCCTGTTCGGCTTCCACGAGGTCGAACGGTGGGTGGTTCGTCTCGGCGACGGCGGCGATGAGGAAGATCACGAACGAGACGATCGCGACGGACCAGTACCAATCGGTGACGAACGAATGCCAGCTCGTCCACGCCTGCGCGTTCGCAATTCCACGCGTGCTGAGCGTCCCGGAATGCAACAGGACGGCCACCACCGAGAGGCCGAAGGCGGCTTCGTAGGACAGCAGCTGCGCCGACGCGCGCACGGATCCGAGCAACGGGTACTTCGAACCGCTGGCCCAGCCCGCGAGCATCACGCCGTAGAGGCCGATGCCCGACATCATCAGTAGGAACAGCACACCGATGGGCGGGTCCGCGAGCTGGATGTAGGTCTGGTGCCCGGCGATCGAGACCTTGCCGCCGATGGGGATGATCGAGAACGCGAGGAATGCCGGCAGCACCGACAGGTACGGCGCGAGCCGGAACACCCACCGGTCCGCGGTGTCGGGGATCGACTGCTCTTTGAAGAAGAACTTGATGCCGTCGGCCAGGGTTTGGAGGATCCCCCAGGGACCGGCGTTGTCCGGCCCGACCCGGTTCTGCATATCGGCGATGACCTTGCGCAGAAACCAGATGTAGAACATGACGAGGACGAGCAGCAGCCCGAAGATCACGACTGTCTTCGCGATGACGATCAGCACCACCGCCAGATCGATGTCACCACCGAGCAGCGGATCCCCCGCCAGCACTCCCCTCATCGGGTCCGCTCCCGGCCGCTCGGGCCCGCTGCGCTGGGTTTCCGGCTGCAGCCGCGTGCCCGCTCCGCTGCACTCATCGGATCGACTCCACGCGGAGGTCGGTGACGGGGGCGGAGGCGTCGATGAGGGAGTTCGCGCCGGTGCCGGGCAGGTTCCAGGCCAGCACGGCGCTGCCCGCAGAAACTCCGCCGTCGGCGCGGACCGCGAGATCGAGTTGACCACGGGCGGACGTGATCCGCACCCGGTCACCGTCGGCGACGCCGATGCGGTCGCGATCCGTGACGTTGAGCCGGAGCTCCACGGGACGGACGAGGGATGCGAACGCGGGCGTGGCCGCGGCCATCACGCCACCGTCGTAGAGAACGCGACTGCTCACGAGGCGCAGAGCGTAGGCGTCGTGCCCGGGCTGTGACGGGGTCGGCGCGTTGCCATCCCAGGTGTGCAGCGTCGGAAGCACAGGACCGGAGGCGACGTCCTCGGCTATGTCGGCGATTTCCGTATTCGCGGCGCCCGTGTCGTCGTCGGTCGACTCGATCTCGGCGGCCTCGCCATCAGTGGCGGCATCCAGATCGGCGCCGGGCGCGATCGGTTCCCACGACGCGCCGGTCAGCGGAATCGACAGGCGTCCGAGGACCAACTCGTCGGGGTGATCGGCGATCGGAAGGACCGCGCCGTCACGAGCCCGACGCAGGAGGTTCGAATCCACACCGGCAAAGGCGGGAGCGACTCGTGCAATCTCGTCCTGCACTTCTTCCGCCGTCGCGAGATCGAAGTCCTCACGCAGGCGGAGCGCGAGTTCCACGGCGATCCGCCAGTCCGGCATGGCCGTACCCTCGGCGGTGACCTTGCGCGTGACGCGCTGCACGCGCCCTTCGAGGTTGGTGACAGACCCGTCCTGCTCGCCCCACGCAGTCACCGGCAAGAACACGTCGGCGGCGCAGTTGCTGTCGGTGATGAAGGTGTCCACCGCGATCGTGAACCCGGCACCGGACAGACCGCGGGCGGCGAGATCGGCGTCGGGACAGTCGCCGAGCGGATCGGCCCCGAGCAGGATGAGCGCACCGATTCGCTGATCGGCGGCAGCCTCCAGGATGCCGAGTGCGTCCAGGCCCGCCTCGGTCGGCACTGCGCCCCAGAGTTCTTCGAACCAGTCCCGGCCGGCCTCGAGCGAGACCCGACCCGGGAGGAATCCGGGAGTGAGGCCCAGGTCCAGCGCGCCCCGCACGTTGCTCCGATGCAGCGCGACGAGGAAGCCGGCGTGCTCGATCTCGGCGAGTTTCGCCACGGCGGCGACGGTGGCGTCGGCGTGCTCGGCGAGGTTGCCCCGGCCCGCGATTACAACCACGTGACCCGAGCGTCCGCTCAGTGCCGCGGCGGCGGCGTCGATCGCATCGTCACCCGCCGGCGTTCCGCTGATCGCGCCGACCAAGGCAGCGGCGGTCTGGGTCTGCTCACCCGGCGCGTGCCGCAGGCTCGCGGCGGCGTACTCGGTGAGTCCGGTTGCCGTCGCCGTGATCTCGACCAGCGGGATCCCGAGTTCGGCGGCGGCGCGCCGGGCCCGGAGGTAGAGGACCGGGACTTCTTCCTTGAGGTCCACCCCGAGGACCACGATCGCCCGGGCGTCGTCGAGGTCCGAGATGAGCGCGTGCGGAAGGCCGAGCGCGACCTCGGCGGGCAGCCCGTCGCCGAACTGCGCGTCAACGTTGTCGGTACGGAGCACGCCCTTGGCGAAGCGCGCCCAGACGTAGGCGTCCTCGTTGGTGCCGCGCGCCCCACCAAGGAGCGCAACGCTCGACGCGCCGCCCTTCCCGAGCGCGGCCCGCAGACCGTCGGCGGCGGCGTCCAGCGCTTCGGGCCAGGAGCACGCCACGAGTTCGCCGTTGCGCCGGACCATCGGGTGACGCACGCGGTCTTCGTGGTTGATCGCGTCGTGACCGAACCGACCCTTGTCGCAGAGCCACCCGTGGTTCACCGGTTCGCTGTCGATGCCGAGCAGGCGCACGAGGCGATTCGAACTGGACTCGAGTGCGCCCCGGCAATGCATCGAACAGGTGGTGCAACTGGTCTCGACCGCGGTCAGGTCCCATGGCCGCGCGCGGAAACGGTACGGCTTCGCCGTGAGCGCGCCGACGGGACAGATCTGCACCGTGTTGCCGGAGAAGTACGAGGAGAACGGCTCGTCCGGGAACGTCGCGATCTCGGTGTGGCCGCCGCGCTCGTTGAACGTGATGAGCGGATCGCCCGCGATCTCGTCGGCGAAGCGGGTGCAGCGCGCGCACTGGATGCAGCGCTCACGGTCCAACAACACGAGGTCGGAGATTGCGATGGGCTTTTCCCAATGCCGCTTCTCTTCGGTGAAACGAGACTCGCCCGGACCGAACGCCAGCGTCGTGTCCTGCAGGGGGCACTCGCCGCCGCGATCACACACCGGACAGTCGAGCGGATGGTTGATGAGCAAGAACTCGAGCACGCCATCCTGCGCGCTCTTCACCGCGTCCGAGAGCGTGTTGACGACCATGCCGTCCGCGACCGGAGTGGTACACGCCGGCGGCAAGCCGCGCACACCCTCGATCTCGACCAGACACATCCGGCACATACCGACCGGCTTCATCCGCTCGTGCCAACAGAAGCGCGGAATGTAGGTGCCGTGTTCCTGCGCGGCTTTGATCAGCAGTTCGCCCTTGGGCACCTGCACCGTGGTGCCGTCAACGGTGATGGTGACCAACTCTTGCGCCTTCGCCCCTTCGGGGCGGGCTTCGGTCGTCGTCACGTTCCAACCCCTGCGGTCACGGGAATCGTGCGCGGGCCGTTGGTGCACATGGCGATGACCTCGTCGCGGAAGTATTTGTGCAGGCTCGCCACACCCGACACCGCAGACGGGCCGAGCGGGCAGATGGTGGTCTGGGTGAACGGAGCGTTCAGTACCCCAGGAGAGATGGAGTTACCCACCGAGAAGAGCAGGTCCAGATCGTTGGGCCGACCCTCACCGTGGGAGATGCGGTACAGGACCTTCTCGATCCAGCCCGCGCCTTCCCGACATGGCGTGCACTTGCCGCAGCTCTCGTGCGCGAAGAACTTGGCGAGGCGCCAGGCGACGAGCGCCGGGTTGACGGTGTCGTCATAGACCATCACCGCGCCGGAGCCGAGCATGACGCCGAAGGTCTGCTGGACGAAGTCCATGTCCAGTGGCGCGTCGAGGTGTTCGTCCGAGCCGGTGAGCCACTGGCTCGACGCACCGCCGGGGATGAAGAACTTCACCGGCCGGCCGCTCGGGGTTCCGCCACCGAGTTCAGGCGAGAAGATGAGATCGCGAAAGGTGATCCCGAGTTCGACTTCGTAGTTGCCCGGCCGCTTGACGTGGCCGGACAACGAAAAGATGCGCGTGCCGGTGGACTTGTTGACGCCGAGTTCGGCGTAGCGCTCGCCGCCCATCGCGATGATGTGCGGAAGGGTCGCGAGAGTCTCGACGTTGTTCACGACCGTCGGCTTCGCGTAGAGCCCGGCGACGGCGGGGAACGGCGGCTTGATTCGCGGCATCCCGCGCTCGCCTTCGAGGCTCTCGATGAGCGCGCTTTCTTCGCCGCAGATGTACGCGCCGGCACCGCGGTGCACGACGATCTCGAGATCGAATCCGGAGTCCTGGATGTTGGCGCCGAGGAAGCCCTTGGCCTTCGCATCGCGAATCGCGTCCGTGAGGCGTTCGTCGCCGAGTGCGAACTCACCGCGCAGGTAGATGAACGCGAGGTGGCAGCTGACCGCGAACGCGGCGATGGCGATGCCTTCGATCAGCGCGTGCGGGTCGAGCTCAATGAGCATCCGGTCCTTGAAGGTGGATGGTTCGCCTTCGTCGGCGTTGACCACGAGGTACCGAGGGAACGAGTCAGGCGCGAGGAAGGACCACTTCGTGGCCGCCGGGAATCCGGCCCCACCACGACCGCGCAGACCCGACGCCGCGACCTGTTCTTTCCCAATCGACTCGGGCGCCATACCGAGCGCCTGCTTGAGCGACTCGTACGCGCCCGACGCGAGCGCGCCATCCATCGTCCACGAGTCCTCGGGACGCTCACGCAAGCGCGCCGTCACCAAGCGGGTCTCCGTTGCCGTCATCGACTTCTACCTCCGGAGACACCGCGTGCGGTGAGCACACCACTCTTGTAGTCGTCGACGATCGCCGCCGCGACCTCCGGGTTCAGATGCTCATGGAACTCGTAGTTGACCTGCATCGACGGTGCGTTGCCGCATGCGGCAAGACACTCGACTTCTTCCACGTGCACGTCGGCGTCGTCGGCATAGCGCGCCTCGAGGTGTTCGAGAATTTCTGGTCCGCCGAGGATCAGACACGTGACGTTCGTGCACACACTGACCACGTACTTGCCACATGGTGTGCGCTTGAACATGGTGTGGAAGCTGCACGTGCCGAGCACCTCGGCCGGGGTCTCGCCGACGAGCTGCGCGATCTCACGCATCGCATCGGGACTCAACCAGCCGTCCTGATCCTGCGCGAGATGTGCGAGAGGGAGGATGGCGGACTTGGGCTTCGGATACTGCGCCACGATCTCGTGCGCCCGCGCCAGGTTCGTAGAACTGAATGTCACGCCGACCACCTCACCGGTCGACCTCGCCCATGATGGGGTCGACGCTGGACACGATGGCGACGCCGTCGGCGACCATGCGGTTCTCGATCATCGTGCTCATCGTCTGCAGGTTGTAGAAGGACGGGCCGCGTACGTGCATCCGAATCGGCTTCCCGGTGCCGTCGCTCACCATGTAACAACCGACCTCGCCACGCGGTGACTCGGCGACGGCATACGTTTCGCCGGCCGGAACCCGGAAGCCTTCGGTGAACAACTTGAAGTGGTGGATCAACGCTTCCATCGACTCGTCGATGCGAGCGCGCGGCGGTGGCGTGACCTTCTTGTCCTGCACGCGGTAGTCACCGCTCGGCATCATGTCCACGCACTGGCGCACGATCTTGATGGACTCCGCGATCTCGTAGAGGCGGATGCGGTAGCGGTCGAAGCAGTCGCCGTTCTCGGTGTAGATGACGTCGAAGTCGACCTGGTCGTACGCGAGGTAGGGCTGGGTCTTGCGCAGATCCCACGCGAACCCGGTGGAGCGCAGGATCGGTCCGGAGGCCGAGAGCGCGAGCGCCTCGTCCTTGGTAATCACCCCGACGCCGACCATGCGCTCAAGCCAGATCGGGTTGCCGGTCAGTAGGTCGTCGTATTCGCCGATGCCGCGCTCAACAAGGTCGCAGACATCGAGGCACGTGTCCTCCCAGCCGTCGGGCAGGTCCGCCGCGACGCCACCGGGACGAACGAAGTTGTGGTTCATCCGCAGTCCGGTGATCTTCTCGAGCACGCGCAGCACCTCTTCGCGCTCGCGCCAACCGAAGAGCATCATCGAGACCGCACCGAGGTCCATGCCGTTGCTCGCCTGGAAGAGCAAGTGACTCGCCATGCGGCTGAGCTCGGCGAGCAACATGCGGATCCAGATCGACCGCTCGGGCACCTCGACGTCGAGCAACTGCTCGACCGCCATCGAGAACACCAACTCGTTCGCGATCGGCGAGGCGTAGTCCATGCGCGTGACATTGGTGCAGCCCTGGACGTAGGTGAGTTGCTCGCCCGTCTTCTCCATGCCGGTGTGGAGGTAACCGACCACGGGCTTGGCGCGCACGACGGTCTCGCCGTCGAGTTCCATCATGATGCGCAGCACGCCGTGAGTCGACGGGTGCTGCGGACCCATGTTGATGATCATCGTCTGGCTCTCGCCCTCGACCTCGGGCCACGGGCCTCCGGTCACGACGATCTCCGACTGCTGGGTGAGCATCTGCTCACCTTCGTCGGTCTGGCGTTCGAGCCGCACCTGCTCCGCTACCGCAGCGCTGTCGGTCACTCGCTCGTCGTCGCGCTCGGCGACCTCCGGCGGGTCGACGACCTCGTCGTCCGTGTCGTCTTCGTTCACGTCCACCTCCGGTCCACTCATCTCATGTCCTCCTGGCCCTGCGGGCCGGGCCGGACGGGCCCCGTTCCGCTGGGCACACGGCTGAGATCGCGTGCGTGCTCCGCTGCACTCATCGCGGGCCGGGGTCGCCTTTGAACGTGACGGGCACGCGGGCCGGCGCGTCGTCCTTGCGCAGGGGGTGGCCCACCCAGTCGTCGGGCATGAGGATGCGGGTGAGCTCAGGATGACCGTCGAAGCGGATGCCGTAGAGGTCGTAGACCTCGCGCTCCGCGAAGTTCATCCCGGGATAGATCGGGGTGATGCTCGCGAGGGTGGGATCGTCGGCCGGCACTTCGGTGAGGACGCGAATCCGCCGGTTCCGTGGGTGCGACAAGAAGTTGGCCACGATCTCGAACCGCTCGGGGGGCACACCCGCGACCACCACGCGCTCGACATCACCGAGGTGATCGACGGCCGTGACGTCCATGCAGCAGGTGAACTGTTCGTCGTCTCGGAGCACGGTCGCCACGTCGGCCCAGTGCGCGCGATCGATGTACACGACGGACTGACCGTGGGACAGGCGGAAGATCGCACCTTCGAACTGTGAGCAGATCGCGGCGGCGACTTCATCGGACGGGACCGGCGGCTCGACTTTGTGCTCTTCTTCACGAGCGTCGTCGGCGGTGTCCACCGCGGGTTCGGGCACGGAACTCACACCCTCGCAGCGGAGGAAGTGGGCAGGTCGACGAGAACACCGTCCTGCTGGGCGATTTCGATACCCGCACCACCGGTCGGCGAAGCATCCCTGCGCTTGAGGAGCTCACCGGTCTTGATCTGCTCGTGCAGCGTGATGATGCCGTGGAGCAGGGTTTCCGGGCCGGGCGGGCAGCCGGGCACGTACACGTCGACCGGCACGATCTGATCGACGCCCTGGACGATCGCATAGTTGTTGAACATCCCGCCGCTACTCGCGCAGACGCCCATCGAGATGACCCACTTCGGCTCCACCATCTGGTCATACACCTGGCGCAAAACTGGGGCCATCTTCTGGCTGACCCGACCGGCGACGATCATGAGATCGGCTTGGCGGGGACTGGCCCGGAAAGTCTCCATGCCGAAGCGGGCGAGGTCGTAGTGCGCGGCACCGGTGGCCATCATCTCGATCGCGCAGCACGCAAGCCCGAACGTGGCCGGCATGACCGAGTTTCGCCGTGCCCAGCGGACGAGGTCTTCCAACCGACCGGTCAGGAAGTTGTACGGGACGGCTTCGAGACCCATGACTACGCGGCCTCTTCGACGTGGTCACTGACCGACGTGGGCGCGGCGGCCACACCGTCGGGCATACCGGCGGCGCGCAGCACCGGACGGATGATGCGGCTGGCGACCTGGCGCACCGGTCCCCACTCGAGCGCACCGACACTCAACAGATACGCGAACGGCACGATCAGGATCAGGAGGAACGTGCCCATCAGTGCGAGGCCGTATCCACCAAGGGAACGGAAGACGGTGGAGAAGGGGTAGAGGAAGATGATCTCGACGTCGAGCACGATGAAGGCCAGGGCCACCAAATAGAACTTGACCGGGAAGCGCTCGACCGGCTCCTGCTCGGGGACGATACCGCACTCGTACGGGGCAGTTTTGGCCTTGGTGGGCCGCTGCACACCGAGCAAGATCGACGCGAGGAACGACAGCGCGACAAACAGAATCACGAGGATGACCATCGCCAGGATCGGCAGGTACTGCGCCACGTTCACTCCCCTCAACCGCTCGTCGCTTGCTCGCCGCGTCCCTGGCTCGGGCCGGGCGCGCCGAGGCTATCTGACCGAGGTGTCGCGGCCGCAAAGTGGGCATGCGGGTTCACGTCACTCGACGGCCAAGGCCAACTCGCCGGGGTCAAAGGTCGCGAGACTGCGCTCGACGTCGCCGGATTCGAGGATCGCGCGTGCCAACCGACCCTTCGTGGCCTTCCCGGCGTGGCCGGCGGGTTTTCCGTCCCGCGTGGCGAGCAGCGGCCGGACGAGGTCGTACCGATGCGGGTCCGGACTCCACGCAGCCCGATGCTCGTTCGGGAGCAGGTCCACGACCGTGGCGCCCTCCAGACGTTCGTTCAGCACCTCGGTGAGCGGCTGGTGCCAGAACGCAGCCAGTCGACCGATGGGCGGGAGCGACGCCGACAACTTCAAGCGGAAGTCCGGGACCGGATCCGACCACGCCGACAGTCCGGTCACCGCCGACACCACGATCACGCCCGTCTCGGCTCGTCGCCGCGCGCGAGTCGTGAGGTCCGACGGGTGCAACGCCTCCCACACCACGCCGCTGAACCGCTGCCAGGCCGGACGTGTCGGACCGCCGATCACCGCGAGATTCGCGGCTTTCGACCGTTTCAGGAGGTCCCCGTCGGCACCCAGGGCCTTCTTGGTCCCGCCTTTTGCCCTCCGCAATGCGTTCGTGACCCGGATTCGGGGGTCGGCGAGATCGGGGAAGGCGCCCGAATCCGGGTGCCAACCGGTGCCGTCGC
>JANLTQ010000583.1:0-9581 GCA_031363005.1 Acidimicrobiia bacterium
GCCGTCGCTGAGCCGGCGTCCGTACGCAGGCTCGGTCGCGACGAGATAACGCTTCGCCGGGACGTGGAGCGCAATGAGCTGCGCGACCCGATCTCCGAGCAGCGTGCGCACGTACGCGGCGCCGATCTCGCCGTGCGCAACCGGCGCCGTCGGGTCGTTCGCCACCACGACATGACCGAGGTCGTGCACGAGACCGGCCACCTGAAGCTCGACGTCGTCAGGCGCACGTTGCGCGAGGACGTGCGCGCACTGGAGGCCGTGCTCGAGAATGTCGATCGGGTCACCGTCGGGACCGAGGGAATCGAACACACCGTCGCAGCGGCGGAGAAACTCCACCAGCTCGTCGACCGTTTGCGCCGGAATGACTTCCACGCTGGGCACGGTACCCGTCGACCTCGGTACGGTGAACCCGTGAACAGCGCTCCCCCACTCACCCTGCACGAGATCGCCGACCGCGTCTGGGTCTGGCTGCAACCCGGCGGCGAGTCCGGAGTGTCCAACGCCGGAGTGGTCGGCGACGACGACGGGCTCACAGTGATCGACACCCTCATGGTGCGCTCACAGTGGGCACCGTTCGCCGCGGCGGTCAAGGAGCTCGGCGAGACGGTCAAGCGGGTGGTGCTCACCCACGCGCACATCGATCACGTGGGCGGGACCACGGCGTTTCGCAACGCCATGATCCTCGGCTCGCCGATGACGAGCGACTTGCTGGACCAGGCGATGCCCGTCGACGCGTACAAGGCGTTCATGCCTGCGTTCACCGAGGGCTTCGACGAACTCGCGGTGTTGGGAACCCGTCCGGTGTCCCACATCGTCGACGAAGCGGCGCAGCTGACCGAGCGCATCGAGGTGCTGCCGGCACGCGGCCATACCGACGGCGATGTCATGGTGCTCGTCGACGATTCCGACGTCCTCTTCGCCGGCGACCTCTGCTTCTTCGGCGTGACACCACTCGCGTTCCAGGGCGACCCCGCCGCATGGGCCGCGGTGCTCGACGTCGTCGGCGAGTTGGCGGACACGATCGTTCCCGGGCACGGCCCGATCGGCGGCGCGGACGAGGTCGGCGCACTGCGTCAGTACCTCGCTCACTGCGTCACCGGCACGATCCCGCCCGGACCCTGGGATTCCTGGCTCGAGCGCGCCGAGCGCGACCCCATCAACATCGAGAAGGCCTCCATGCTCCGCGCCGGCGACGACGGCATGCCCCCCTCCATGCTCCGCGCCCTCGGCCTCACCGACCCCTCCTGACCCGGCTCCCGTTCGCTTTGCGCGCGCAATACGCGCCAGAAACAGCGCGAAACGCGCGTGTGAACGGTGACCGGGTCACGGCGACCCCGTCGCGTCACCGGTCGCTGAGTCCGAGTGTCGCACCCGACTTGTACGTTTCGAGGCGTGCAATCCGATTTCGACCAGATGGTCGCCCGGCAGCATGCGACCTTCACGCGACGCCAGGCACTTCAAGGCGGACATCGACGCGCGCTCGTCGCCCGCCGCATCGACCGCGGCATCTGGGTTCCGATCAACCAACAGGTTCTCCGACTCGCAGGTTCCCCGCAGACGGAGCGACAGCGTCTGATGTCGACGGTGCTCTCTGGAGGGCCTGACGCCGTGTCGACCGCCGAGTCCGCACTCGCCCTCCGTGGCGTCCGGGGATTCCGGGTCCTTCCGGGCTACGTCATCACGGCGCGTCGACCACCCCGGTGGGCGATGCCGGGCGTCGAAGGTACGTTTCGGCTGCCAGCCGATCACCGCACCGTGGTCGATGGAATCCCAACTGCCACCGTGGCCCGAGCGCTGTTCGATCTCGGCTCGCGGGTACGGATCGGGCGGCTGCAGCGCGCCACTGATGCCGCGCTGGCGGCGAAGGCCACAACCGTCGAAGCAATGGATGGGGTCCTCACCGACTTGGCCGAACACGGCAGGCACGGATGCACGTCATTCCGAGACGTCATTGCCGAGCGGCGGTGGCTCTACCGACCACCGACCACGAACCTCGAGTCTGCATTCCTCGAGTTGGTCGCAGGCGCCGGACTCCCGGAACCCGAGCGACAGGTCAATCTGGGCAGCTCTTTCGCCTGGATCGGATGCGTCGATTTCGTGTGGCGACGTGAGCGGGTGGTGGTCGAGACCGACGGTGGCGCCTACCACGAAAGCCTGACCGACCGACAAGACGACGAGCGCCGGGACCGCGCCCTCGAGCAGGCCGGTTGGATCGTCCTGCGGTTCAGCGACGTGGACATCACCGTGCGGCCGACATCCGTCCGACGCACGGTGTCTCGAGCGCTTGCCATCGCCGCCGCCTGAGCGTTCACACGCGCGAAGCGCGCTGTTTTCGGCGCGTATTGCGCGCGCAAAGCGAACGGGGGTGGGAGTTGGGTTAGTAAGCGCCGGAGAGTTTGGAGTGGTCCCAGCTGGTGGTCTTCACTGGGGAGACGCGGATGACGACTCGCTTGGCGCCCATGACGCGCACACCCTCTCGCACCATGTCATTGTCGATTGGTCCCCAGTGCTTCTCGTAGACCTTTTCGCCGAAGGCGAGGACGGCGTCGAGGTCCTCTTCGACGGTGGCGGTGCCGTTGATCGAAACACCGCGCAGCTCTTCGTACGCCTCCCCCGTCGCCACCAGCACGGTGATCCGCGGGTCACGACGAACATTGACGACCTTCTGGCTCTTGGAGTACGTCCAGAAGCAGAGGTCGTCACCATCGCGCAAGTACCACATCGTGACGAGGTGAGGAGTGCCATCGGCGTTCAGCGACGCGACCTGCAGGTCGCGGCCGGCGTCGAGGAAGGCGTGCATTTCATCGGGGGTCATCAGGATCTGGTCACGTCGAGACATGGGGCGGGACTGTAGGCGTCACGGACCACATTCCGGGGCGAACGCCAGCCCGCGCGCTACCTTTCCCGGCCGTGGCGAAGAACCCCGATCCGACCCTGGAGTTGTCGACTGCTGCGGGCGTGACCCGCACGATCGACGACTGGACCACGATGTTCCACTTGTGCCTGGTCGTCCTGCCCGATCGACCGGAGGCCGCTGCGTGGATCCCGGTCGCACGCCGGATCTTCGGAGTGCTCGGCGACAGTGACGCCCGGACCGCCTACGTCATTCCGAGCACCCCGGCGATCGCGCATCGCATCCTCGGATCTGAAGAGGGTCAGGCGATGGTGTTCGTCGACCCGGACCGTGCGTTCATCAAGAGCCTTGGGCTCGAACACCTCCCCGCACTCGTCCACATTCGCCAGGACACCAGCGTCGGTGGCGTCGCCGAAGGGTGGGACCCGCCGGCCTGGCAGAAGGTTGCCCGCGAGATTGCCGCCGCCATGGCGTGGAGCGTGCCCGATGTGGCACCGCCGGGTGTGCCTGTTCCAGCGGCCACCGCCGGTTGGGCCGTCTGACCTACGTCGTCCGACGGACTCGACTGAGCCCATCACCACATCAGCCCCACTGGTTGACGACAGCCACGTTGTGAACATCCGTACCACACGGATCGACGTCCAGCGCGGTTCTCGAGCGTCCAAAGCCCCAGGTCAAGGGACTTTCCACGCCCTGAAATGACATCGGTGGAACCACTCCCCTAGTCTTTTTTTCAATCGCTCGACCGCACTGGCGTGTTTTTTCGCGTCGGTCGAACGGCCAGTTTTCCCTTCGCTCGGATCGCGTTCCACCCAGGACCGTGTTCAGGCAAGGACCGACGGCGGCCCGCCACTCAAGCCAAAGGGAGTCCCCAGATGAACCTCCGGACCAAGGTCTCGGTCGTCATCCTCGTCACCGCAACCACCGCGGCGACTGCATTTCCGGCGCTCTCAGGCGCCAGTCCGGTCGACGACAAGCGTCGGCAAGCGACTGAACTGCAGCGCCAGATCGACGCCAACGACAACCAGATCGTGATGCTCTCCGAGCAATTGAACGGCGCCAGGATTCGTCATGATCAGGCCCAGGCCGGAATCGACGAGGCCAAGCGCCGGACTGACATCGCCGAGGGTCAGCGTCGCCACCTCCGGAGCATGCTCAGCCAGCGGGCGGCGCAGATGTACAAGGGTGCTGGATCAGCCAGTCCGCTCGCGCAGATGGACGTGAAGTCGCTCGGTGAGATTTCGACTCGTGCGCACTACGCAGCCGCCGCGGCCGATCGTGACGACACCCTCGTCGCCAAACTCCAGAAGGCCGAAGAGGCGCTTGCGGTTCGTCGCGCCGACCTCGAACGTCAACGCGCTTCAGCGGAGGCCGAGACGGCAGCTGCATCCGCAGCGAAGTCCAAGATCGATGCTGCGAACAAGCAGGCCGCAGCGCTCAAGCAGCAGGTGAACGGCGAGATCGCCACCATCTTGAAGCAGGAAGCCGACGCTCGGGCCGCGGCAGCACAACGTGAAGCGCAGCGACGGGCCGCCGCACCACCGGCACGGGTCGCGCCCCCCCGTGGAGGCCGCGGGGCCCCGATCCCGGCGAACTTCCCGGACGTTCCCGCTCCCAACGGCGGCGCGGCAGCGGCAGTCGCTTTCGCCAAAGCTCAAGTCGGTAAGCGGTACGTCTACGCCACGTCGGGCCCGGACACCTACGACTGCTCCGGCCTGACCGGCGCGGCATGGGAGCGGGGAGGCGTCTCGCTCACCCACTATTCGGGCGCTCAGTACCAGCAGACGATGCGCATTGGTGCTGGCGATCTCCAACCCGGCGATCTCATCTTCTACGGGCCGGGCGGGTCCAACCACGTCGAGATCTACATCGGTGGCGGAGGGGTCGTCTCGGCGTCCAACCCCTCGACCGGCGTGAAGTTCTCGAGCGTCCGGTACGGATCGGCCACCGGTTACGGCCGGGTTCGCGCCTAACCACCGCTCAGCCACTCCTTGGCCGCGCCCACTACCGACGCAAGCGGCGACGATCTCCGCCTCACGCGGTTTTCGCACGGCGCGGGCTGCGCGTGCAAGCTCTCCCCCGACGATCTGCGCACGGTGCTCGGTCTCGTTCAGGGCCTCACCCCGCCGGACGATCCCAATCTGATCGTCGGACTCGACACCGCCGACGACGCCGCGGTCTATCGAGTTCGTGACGATCTCGCCATCGTTCTCACCACGGATTTCTTCACCCCGATCGTCGACGATCCGTACGACTGGGGCCGGATCGCCGCAACCAACGCACTGTCCGACGTGTACGCGATGGGAGGCGCTCCTCTCCTGGCGCTGAACCTGGTGGCCTGGCCCCGCGAGGGTCTGCCGTTCGAACTCCTCGCCCGAGTGATCGACGGCGGGGCCGCGGTGGTGCAGTCCGCCGGCGCCATCGTGGGTGGTGGCCATTCGATCGACGATCCCGAACCGAAGTTCGGACTCGCCGTCGTCGGAACGGTTGAGCCCGATCGCGTCTGGCGCAACGCGGGCGCACGGCCCGGCGACCAACTGGTCTTGACCAAGCCGCTCGGCCTGGGAGTCATCTCCACCGCGGTCAAGCGCGACGCGGCGACCGGCCCGCTGATCGACACCGCGATCGAACTGATGACGACCCTGAACGCCGGCGCGCGAGATGCCGGACGTTCGATCGGCGCGGCGGTGCACGCGGTGACCGACATCACCGGATTCGGACTGCTCGGGCATCTCGGAGAGATGTTGCGCGCGTCCGACGTATCGGCGAGCCTGACCCTCGGCGACGTTCCGATCATCGACGGCGTTCGCGATCTGGTCCAGGACGGGATGGTCGCGGGCGGAACGCTCCGCAACCACGCTTTCGTATCCGAGTTCGTCGACTGGGGTGCGCACGTACCGAACGAGCAGTACCTCGTCGCCGACGCGCAGACGTCGGGTGGACTGCTGTTCGCCGTCGCGCCCGAGGCCACCGCTGCGCTCGTCGCCGCGTTGAACGAGGCCGGCACGCCCGCCGCGTCAGTCGTCGGTACGGTCGGCGCCGATGCGGCGGGCAGCATTTCTCTGCGCTGACCGCTCGCGCGATCGCACCGTCGTCCGCTCCAACTCGACTCGATCACGCCGAGCGGTCCACCCGCTGGTCCATCCCTCGTTGCGCGCTGGCCCGGCGCTACCGTCGATTGCACGGGCGGAGCCCGGACCGGGAGGACCGCAGTGCCGCACTGCAAGTGCACGGTGACGATGCAACGAAGGCTGACCGCCGCCATCGCGCTCACGAGCGTGGCGTTCGCGCTCGGGGCGTTCGCACCTCACGCGGCGGCGGCGTCGAGCTGGTCTCGCAACCCCGACTCGTCGCTCGCGGGTGGCCGTGTCCGCGTCGCATCCTCCGCGGAGACGCTGTGCCAGTGGGTGCAGCCGGGCGAGCCGACCGCACCCAATACCAGCCCGACCACGGTCGCCGACCCAACCACGACAAGTTCCAGTCCGACCTCCAATGCCGACGTCACCTACGACGGCGTTCGCGTCGAGCTGCGGCTCGAGCCTCCCGGCGGCGGCACTGCCGTCGCGCTCGGCTCGGTGACGGTCACATCGGGCGGCGCCTGGTCCGGCGCGGTCACCATCCCCGCCGCCGAGACCGCGGCACCGGGCAGCTACGACCTGCTCGCGCACTGCGTCGTGGACGACCCGCGGCTCGACGGAGTTCGTTCCTTCGACTTCGACCCGCTGAGTTTCACGATCGTCGAGGGACCGCCGCCGATCACCATCACCATCCCGACCGAGCTCATCCCACCCATCACCGTGACCAACCCGGTCCAGGTGCAGGGTGAACAGATCAGTCGCCCGGCCGCGACGGGATCGTCGACCTCGCCGTCCGCCAACGCGGCGGCTGCGGTCCCAACCCTGCCCAAGACCGGCGACGGCACCTTGGCGGTTGCACTCGCCGGTCTCGCCGCGCTCCTGCTCGGCGCCGGCGCCCTCTGGTACGGCAACCGACAAAATCTTCGGCACCCGGACCTCGGCTGAACCAAGCGACATGTCGGCTCGTGTACGCGAGCGACTCAACCGACGCGTCGAATGCAAGCGAGGGCTTGCGATTCTGGTGCGAGTTGGCGGAGGGGTGGGTCAGGGGATGACGAGCATTCCGAGTTCGGCTTCGAGTTGCGGTCGCGGCTTGGCGCCGAGTGACGCACGCTCTTTGCGGCCGTTGCGGAACAACGCGATGAGCGGGATGCTCTGGACGTCGTACTGCTGCGCGAGCGCAGGTTCTTCGTCGATGTTGACCTTCACCACTTTGTAGGAGCCGTCGCGCATATGGGCGATCTGTTCGACGATCGGTCCGACTTGTTTGCACGGCCCACACCAGGGCGCCCAGAAGTCGACGATCACCGGCAGGTCCGACTGCAGCACTTCGGCGGTGAAGTTCGCCGTCGTCACGGTCTTGACCGGACCCTCGGGGGCCGGCTGAGGAAGTGGCGACGACGGCGACTCACCCGCAAGAACCGATGCAATCCACGCCTGCGCGTCCTGCACGCTCTCGAGCGCAACTTGGTGGCCCATCGGATACTCCCGGTACACGAGGGGAACGTGGTGGTCGTTCAACACCGACGCGAGATGCCGGGCAGCCGTGATCGGAATCATCGGATCGTCGGTGCCGTGCTGGAGCAGCACCGGAATGGTGGCGGCGGCGTCCCAGTCGATATCAAGGTTGTCGCCGGCGGGAGCGAATGGGCTCATCGCCAGGACCCCGGAGGGGCGCGTCACCGCGCCCGACCTGATCGCGAGCATCAACGCCAGTCCGCCACCTTGGGAGAACCCGCCGAAGATCGCCTGCTCACGCGCGAATCCGAGCTCGCCACACTGCTCGTCGACGAATGCGTCGAGCAGATCGAGTGCGGCATCGAATGCCTCCGCGTCGAGACCCTCGTCGCCGATTGGGAACCATGAGTACCCCGGAGCACCCGGGGCATCGAGCGGACCGCGTGGCATGACTGCCGCAAGGTGCCCGTCCGGGTCGAGGTACGGGAGCAGCGCGCCGAGATCCGCTTCGTCCGCGCCGTATCCGTGCAGCAAAAACAGCAGGCGCTGCGCATCGGTGCCCCGCACCACGTTCGTCATCAAGGTCATCGGTCCTCCACGTCCCACCTGACGGTCCGGCTCGGCGCATCGTAGGGTGGCACCTCGCTGTTCCCGGGCTCGATCACCCGGTCCGCCCTCAAGCATTCAAGGACACCCACACTCATGCGACTCGGCGTCAACTTCGGATATCAGGACTGGGGCAAGGGCCTCAGCAAAGCGGTGGCCACTGCGCAGGAGGCGGAGCGGCTCGGGTTCCATTCCATCTGGACCGCGGAGGCGTACGGAACCGACTGCATTACGCCGATCGCGTGGATGATGGGTCAGACCTCCACGATCAACTTCGGCTCGGCCATCATGCAGATGCCGGCGCGCACCCCGGCGATGACCGCCATGACCGCGGCCACGTTGGACCTCATGAGCGGGAACCGATTCCTCATGGGTCTCGGCTTGTCCGGGCCGCAGGTGGTGGAGGGGTGGCACGGCCAGCCGTACGGCAAGCCCCTCGGCAAGACACGCGAGTACGTCGACATCCTGCGCGACATCCTGCGCCGGGAGGCGCCGCTGGAACACCACGGCGCTCACTACGACATCCCGTACTCGGGCGCCGACGCGACCGGGCTCGGCAAAGCACTCAAGATCATCGTGCATCCGAACCGGGCCGACATCCCGATCTACCTCGCCGCCATCGGGCCGAAGAACGTGGAGCTCACCGCTGAGATCGCCGACGGTTGGCTGCCCATCTTCTTCTCGCCGTACCGATTCAAGGACACCTACGGCGCCGCGCTCGACGCCGGGTTCGCCAAGGCGGGCGGCAACAAGTCGCTTGCCAACTTCGACGTCGCCCCCACCGTCAGCGTGATCGTCGGCGACGACGTGGACATGCTCCGAGGCTTCGTGAAGCCGATGGCGGCGCTTTACATCGGCGGAATGGGCGCTCGCGGGAAGAACTTCTATAACGACCTCGCGTGCCGCTACGGGTTCGAGGCGGAGGCCAAGCACATCCAGGACCTCTACCTCGAGGGCAAGAAGGCGGAGGCCGTCGCCGCCGTACCCGACGCACTCGTCGACGAGATCGCGCTCATCGGACCCAAGGAGCGGATTGCTGATCGTTTCGCGGCCTGGCAGGAGTCCGGCATCACCACGATGATCCTCGGCGCGCAACAACCAGAGGCGCTGCAAGTCATGGCGGAACTCGCGCTCTGACCGAGCCCCAACTATGAGATTTCAAGCCGTCATCTTCGATCTCGGGGGCGTCGTGTTCCCGTCTCCGTTCGACGCGTTCGACGCGTACGAGCGCGCGGCCGAGCTGCCGGAACGATTCATCCGCACCGTCGTCGCCCAGAGCGCCGACACCGGAGCCTGGGCGCGGTTCGAGCGATCGGAGTTGGACTTCGCATCGTTCTGCATCGCGTTCGAAGCGGAGTGCGCCGCCGCGGGAGGGACCGTCGACGCGGCACGACTGATGGGCGCGATCACCGCCGACTTCGGACCGAGACCGGAGATGGTCACCGCCATCGAACACATCAAGGCCGCGGGCCTGCGCGTGGGTGCACTGACCAACAACTGGGCCTCCAGCGGCGAACGAGTGAACGGCGGACGCCACGCGCTGCCGTTCGACGTCGTGGTGGAGTCGGCGGTCGAGGGCATCCGGA
>JANLTQ010000598.1:0-9273 GCA_031363005.1 Acidimicrobiia bacterium
CGCGCCCGGGCGCGAGCGCCAAGGCGAGTCCGAGCACGATCAATGCCAAGCCCGCGCCGGTGAGCCGCCCGGTCAGCGTGTCCACGAAGGCGGCGATCGCGTTGGACCGACCCGGGTCCTCGGGTGCGATCACCCCGCCGACCACCGGGGTGGCAGCGCCGAATCCCGCCAGCAACGCGCCACTCACCGCCATCACCACCCCGACCGATCGGATTGCGTGGACCGGATCGCGAGCCCGGCGAAGTGCGACCCCGAGCAGGATGATCCCGAGGATGCCCACCGGGATCCACAGCCAGATCCAGTCGCTCACCACGAACGCAGCCTCGACCGCTTGGTTCTGGGAGATCATCGCCGATGCGTCCAGCACATTCGCCGGAAGCTTCTTCGACAACGCCGGGTTGATCGACTGCAGCGCCGCTCGAATCGAGGTCGCGGCCTGCTGTGCGTCGATGTCGACCCGTTGCGCAGCCCGCGCCTGGAAGACCTGCGCGTGGGCCCGGACCGCGAAGTCGCGGATGGCCGCCTTGACCGGCTCGGTGCGGATCGCGGAAGACAATGCGTCGGTGACCACCGGTCGCGCGGCCGACACGAAGTTCGAAGTACGCGCCAGGCGAAGAGTGGCCTGGTCGGCGATGTAGTCGCGCACCTCTTCACGCTGGGATGCCTTGGCCACCACGTCCGCGAAGCCGTCGTCGTCGAGCACCCGCGTATCGAGCCACCAACCGAACGACGCCAGCGCGATCAGCACCGAACCGGCGACGGCCAGCACCCGCACCGGCCACCGCCCGAGTGAACGGCGGTCGGAGCTGGGATCGTCGGTCACACCGCGGAGTCTTCCATCGCGCCTCGCCCCCCGCCAGCGCCAGCGCGTCGCCGTTGACCGGTTCAGACCTGGTGACGCAAGCGGGCGATTCGTTCGGCGGTCGGCGGGTGAGTGCGGAACAGATTCGCGAACTGCACCTGGCGTCCGGTGAGCGGATTGATGATGTAGGCCGTCGCCTGCGCAGGCGCGACGTCCATCGGCACGCGATTCGCGTAGGCCTCGATCTTCTCCAGCGCGCGGGCCAGGGCTTCGCCGTCACCGAGCAGCTGGGCGCCACTGTGATCGGCTTCGAACTCACGAGACCGGCTGATGCCCATCTGGATGACCATCGCGGCGACCGGAGCGAGAACCGCCAGCAACAGGGCGCCGACGACGTTGCCGCGGTCGTCGTCACTCCCTCCGCCGCCGAAGATCGCACCCCACATGGCCATCCGGGCCACGAACGTCACCGCCATGGCGAGCGCCGCGGCCACCGAACCGATGAGGATGTCACGGTTCTTCACGTGACTCATCTCGTGAGCCAACACGCCACGCAGTTCGTCGACGTCGAGGAGTTGGAGCAGACCTTGGGTGACACACACCACGGCATGGCGGGGATTGCGACCGGTGGCAAATGCATTCGGTTGAGGCTCGGGCGAAAGGTAGACGCGCGGCATCGGTGCGTCGGCTCGCTGGGCGAGATCACGGACCATGGCGTAGAGCTCGGGCGCGTCCGCCTCGTCCACCGGTTGGGCATGGGCCGACGCGACTGCGAGCTTGTCGCTGAACCAGTACGAGCCGCCGACCATGACGAGACCGAGCGCGAGTCCGATGAACAGACCGGTCTGTCCGAACAGCGACCCGATCGCCATGAGCAGCCCGCCGAAGCCGGCGAGCAACACGAATGTCTTGATGGTGTTCTTGTTCATGCCCGCTGCAACGACGATCGGGACCGTTCCGTTCCCCGGCCCGTATCCTCGGGCCGATGGCACCCAGCGAATCCTCAGGCACCGCTACCGCGATCGGCATCGACATCGGTGGGACCGGGATCAAAGGCGCACCGGTCGACGTCGTGCGCGGCGAGTTGACCGCCGAACGGGTCCGGTTACTCACACCGTCGCCCGCCACCCCGGACGCGGTGTGCCAAACCGTGACGGAAGTGGCGGCGCGGTTCGACGCCGCGGGCCCGATCGGCATCACCATGCCCGCAGTGGTGCGCGCCGGAGTGGTCGAGACTGCGGCCAACATCGATCCCGCGTGGATCGGTGTTGATGCGGCTGCGCTTTTCGGTGGTGCACTCGGTCGCGAGGTTGCGGTCATGAACGACGCCGATGCCGCCGGCGTGGCCGAGATGAGGTTCGGTGCCGGCAAGGACCACGCGGGCAGCGTCGTCGTCGTCACCTTGGGCACCGGGATCGGGAGCGCCGTTTTCGCCGACGGAGTTCTCCTCCCCAACACCGAACTCGGTCACCTCCCGCTCAACGGGCGCGATGCCGAGGAGTGGGCCGCCGACTCGGCCCGGGACCGCGACGAGCTCTCGTGGAAGCACTGGTCCCATCGGCTCGAGGAGTACTTCTCGCTGCTCGAATCACTCCTGTGGCCGGAGTTGATCATCGTCGGCGGCGGTGTCAGCAAGAAGTCCGAGAAGTTCCTGCCCCGGATCAACATCCGCACACCCATCGTCGCCGCGCAACTCCAGAACGAAGCCGGCATCATCGGCGCCGCCCTCCACGCCACCCAGAACAAGCCCTAGACCGGCGCAGCCGAACGAAGTTGGTCTTTCAGGTCGGGAGCATCCCGGCGAGCACGCGCTTTTCAACCACGGAGCGGACGACCCAAAGAGACTGAGCGCAGCCGCAGAGAGTCAGTCGTAGTAGCCGGAGTGGCGGTAGAGGGTGGGAACGCCCTCGGCGCGCAACATCTCGACGTTGCGCCGGTCGTCCTCGATCCCCAACAACACGTCGAACCCGAACTGACGCAGATCCCAGAGTGAGAGTTGTTTGAAGTCTCGGGAGAGTTCGTAGTCACCCCACGGCCGCATGAGCAGGACGTCCCACCGAATGTGGTATCGGCGGAGCCATGCCTCGGTCAGCTCGTGGACCCGCTGCGGACGAGCCGTCAACAGGATGACCACGATGTCTTCCTGCAACAGGTCGAGCATGACCCGCACCTCTTCGATGACGGGATCGTCACCGCACGCGTCGAAGAACCCGCGCCAGTCTCGACGCGGCGCTTCGATGTAGTGCTGGCGGGTGACGGCATCGGACAGGACACCGTCGATGTCGATGAGCACGGCGCGGCCGGGCTCGACGGGACCGTCGCGCCAGGTCCAGTGTTCGGGAGCGATGCCGCGGCGGGACACGGCGAGCTAGTCCTCGTCCGGCGCGTCGGCGAGATAGCGGCTCTTGATGCCGTCCACCACGCTCGGGTCCGCCAGCGTGGTGACGTCGCCCAGCGCATGGTCCTCGGCGACATCACGGAGGAGGCGGCGCATGATCTTGCCGGATCGAGTCTTCGGAAGGTCCTCGGTGAAGAGCAGCGACTTCGGCTTGGCGATCGGCCCGATGGCCTCGCCGACGTGGTTGCGCAACTCCTTCACGAGTCCGTCGGTCGGCTCGTGGCCGGCCCGCAGGATCACGAACGCGGCGATGGCCTGGCCGGTGGTGTCATCGGTCTTGCCGACGACCGCAGCTTCCGCAACGCCAGGGTGCGAGACCAGGGCCGACTCGACCTCGGTGGTCGAGATGTTGTGGCCGGCGACGAGCATGATGTCGTCGACGCGGCCGAGCAGCCAGTAATAGCCGTCGGTATCACGCTTGGCACCGTCGCCGGCGAAGTAGCGACCGTCGAAGCGGGACCAGTACGTCTCCCGGTAGCGGTCCGGGTCGCCCCAGATGCCGCGCAACATCGCCGGCCACGGCTGAGTCAGGGTGAGGTACCCGCCGCTGGGAATGCCGACCGGCACGCCGTCGTCGTTCACGATCTCGGCGCCGATACCCGGCAACGGGAAGGTGGCGCTGCCGGGCTTGGCCACCGTCGCGCCCGGCAACGGGCTGATCATGATGGCGCCGGTCTCGGTCTGCCACCAAGTGTCGACCACGGGACAGTTCCCGCCACCGATGTGCTGCCAGTACCAGATCCACGCCTCCGGGTTGATCGGTTCGCCGACGGAGCCGAGGAGTCGCAGCGACGACAGGTCGTGACCTTCGGGGTATTGCGTCCCCCACTTCATGAAGGTACGGATGGCGGTCGGCGCGGTGTAGAGCGTGGTCACCTGATACTTCTCGACGATGGACCAGAACCGACCCTTGTCCGGGTGATCGGGGGTGCCTTCGTACATGACACTCGTGGCGCGGTTCGCGAGCGGGCCGTAGACGATGTAGGAGTGGCCGGTCACCCAACCGCAGTCTGCGGTGCACCAGAACACGTCGGCGTCGGGCTGATGATCGAAGACGTACTTGAACGTGAACGCGACCTGGGTGAGGTAACCCCCGGTCGTGTGCATGATGCCTTTCGGCTTCCCGGTGGTGCCGCTCGTGTAGAGGATGAAGAGCAGATCCTCGGCGTTCATGGACTCGGGCGCACATTCGGTGGGTTGCGCGGGGACGACGTCCTGCCACCAGTCGTCGCGTCCGTCTTGCATGGCAACGCCGTGATCGGTTCGACGCAGCACGAGACAGTTGGTGATCGACGGGGTTTCGCTCATGGCCGCGTCGGCGATGTCCTTGAGCGGCACGACACCACCGCGCCGCCACGCGCCGTCGCCGGTGATGAGCACCTTCGCCTCGGCGTCGTTGATCCGATCCCGCAGCGAGTCTGACGTGAAGCCACCGAAGACCACCGAGTGCGCCGCACCGATGCGTGCGCACGCCAGCATCGCGACTGGGAGTTCCGGGACCATCCCCATGTAGATGGCGACGCGGTCACCCTTCTCCACGCCGTACGAGCGCAGCGTGTTCGCCACCTGGCACACCTCGGCGAGGAGTTGGGCGTAGGTGATCTCCCGACCGTCGCCGGGTTCGCCCTCCCAGAGGAACGCCACCTGATCGCCGTGGCCGGCATCGACGTGACGGTCCAGACAGTTCACCGACACGTTGAGTTGTCCCTCGACGAACCATTTGGCGAAGGGAAGCTCCCACTCGCAGGTGGTCGTGAAGTCCCGGTCCCAGTGGAGCAGGGTCCGCGCCTGGTCGGCCCAGAACGCCTCGGGGTCGGTCTCGGCGCGGTCGGCCAATGTGGAGTCGGTGGGCAACGCGTCGGCCACGAACGCCGCCGACGGCGGGAACGTCCGCTGTTCGTTCGCCAGTGCTTCGAGTGTTACGTCCGCCATGAATACCCCTCTCGTCCGAGCCGTCGGAGGCTAACCGGCGACCATCGCGACCGGTCGCGTCGGTCAGGGTTTGGTGAGGATGAGGACGGTGTGGGCGCCGAGACCGGTGGGGTCGGTGAGCGCAGCGGCCTCGGTGATGCGGCTGCGACCGGCGAGCGCCACCAGGTCGGGTGCGGCGGCGGCGGCTTCCCATGCCGCCCGACCGTCGGCGACGAGGCCATCGATCCCGAGACCGCCGAGCCACTCCGCCTGGGTCGTCTCGGTGATCACCGTGAGTCCGGCGCGCCGGGCGGCCCGGTGCACCATATCGAGCGGCACGTCGATGGTGATGTCTCGGAACCCCGGCTCGGCGAGCGGGTCCGATCCGCGCTGATGGGCCGCGAAGGTTCGCAACCACCCGCCCGAGCGATCCACCAACTCGGACCACGTCGCCAGGTAGTCGAGGAGAACGAGTGAGCCGCGATGCAACGTGCTCGCGGCCCGCACGATCCACTCGACGGTCTCGAGCGCGACGGGCAGTCGGGTCCCCACCGGCGCGTCGAGACCCTCGACCCAGCCGAGCAAGTCCGGCGCGGCGGGAACCAAGACCTCGTACAGGATGCCGTCCCCGTCGAGACCGACCCGGACCTCGGACCACCCGGCCTCGGTCCGTTCGACGATTTCGAACGCGAGGTTGTCGAGCAACTCGTTGGCGAGGATCACGCCGTCGACGGGGCGGGCCGGAAGATCGTCCAGCGCGCTCACGATCGGACCAAGACCGCCGACCGGTTCGGGTTCCTCTTCGGGGTCGCGCCGGGTGGCGGGGCCGAGCGCGTCGGCCAACGGTTCGAGCGCCAGCCGCGTGGCCTGCTCGTCCCGTAACGCCCCGCTGCGTTCGACCAGGATGTAGTGCAATGCCGGCGCACACCGCGGCTCGGCTCGGAGGACGTCTCGGGCTAGCCGACCGTTGCCCGCGCCCACCTCCACCACCACGAACGGATCCGGACCGCCCTGCCGTTCCCACTCGGCGTCGAGCGCGCGCGCGACGCAAGCGCCAAAAAGCGAGCCGGTCTCCGGACTCGTGATGAAGTCCTGTCCGGCCCGGCCGGCACCGCCACCCCGGGTGAAGAAACCGCTCGGTCCGTAGAGCGCGAGTTCCACGAACGCGCCGAACCGAATCGGACCTTCGCGATGAATCCGCTCCTCGACGGTCACGGAGGGGCTAGCCCCCGGCGGCGAGTTCGCCCAGCCGAGCGAAGAACTGCGGGTACACGCCGATGACCAGCACGATCGCGCCACAGATCGCGACCGCTGCGTTCAGGGCGAGCGGCGTACGAATCGGCGACGCGTCGACGCCTTCGTTCACCGGGTGGAACCAGATCTCACGCGCCACGCGTGCGTAGTAGAAGAACGCGATCACCGAAGTCACGGCGGCGATTGCGCCGAGGATCGTCGCCGCGGGTGTGTTGGCATCCAACGCGGCGCGGAACATCGTGAACTTGGCGAACCAGCCGGCGAAGGGCGGGACGCCGGCGAGCGAGAACAGGAACATCGACATGACCATGGCCATCACCGGCGAGTACTGACCCAGGCCGGCGAAGCTCGTGATCTCTGCGCTCCGGGTCCGGCGCGCCAACGCGATGACGATCGCGAACGCGCCGAGGTTCATCGCGCCGTAGATCAGGAGGTAGATGATCACCGATTCGATCGAACTCTGCTTCGCGCCACCGTCGGCGGCGACCGCAAACGGCACCAGGATGAAGCCACCTTGTGCGACCGACGAGTACGCCAACATCCGCACAATGTTGGTCTGGCGCAACGCCACCAGGTTCCCGAGGATCATCGACGCCGCGGCCAGACCCCAGAGGACCGGCTGCCACATGTCGGCGTTCGGGAAGAATCCGAAGCGCACCACGGACAGCAGGGCGACGAAGCCGCCGGCCTTCGACGCAACCGAGAGGAAGGCGGTCACGGGCGTCGGCGCGCCCTCGTAGGTATCCGGAGACCAGAAGTGGAACGGGACGGCGCTGACCTTGAACGCAAAGCCGACGATGGTCAGGAAGCCGGCGACGATCAACAGCGTCGAGTCGAGGCGGCCGACCTTGGCCGCGATCTCGGAGAGCAGGGTCGAGCCCGTCAGCCCGAAGACGAGCGACATGCCGTACAGCATCACGGCCGAGGACATCACGCCGATCAGGTAGTACTTGATCGCCGCCTCGTTGGACTTCGGATCGTGCTTGCGCCAACCGGCGAGGACGAACGTGGGGATCGAGATGGTCTCGAGCGCGACGAAGATCGAAATCAGGTCCCGCGCACTCGACATGACGATCATGCCGAGCACCGAGGTCAGCAGCAGGACGTAGAACTCGCCCTGGTAGTAGTCGCCGTCGCCGATGTAATCGACCGACAGCAACATCGAGACGTACGCCGCTGCGAGGAAGAAGCCCTGGAAGACCAGCGAGTACGAATCAACGCGGAAGCCGCCGCCGAACATGGAGCGGGTGCCGCCGTCCACCGCCAGCGTGATGACCGGGATCATCGCCGCCAACACGCCGAACGACGCGATCTGTTGCGTCTGGAACCGGCCGCGGTATTCGAAGAAGAAGTCGGCGATCAGCACCGCCACGATCGTCGCCGACAGGATGATCAGCGGCGCGATCGCGTGGAAGTCCCAGCCGGGGTTCATGCGAACATCCTCGAGCAGCCGGTCCGCACGTCAGCCCTTGAACCCGGTGGCGATAGCCCTGGTGATCTGGTGCACACCGTCGTTGGTGAGCGAGAAGATCATGTCGGGGTACACACCGAGCACCACGATCATGAGCAGGATCGGCGTCCACGCCACCCATTCGAAGATGCCGACGTCGTGCACATCGAGGTCCGCGAACTCTGCTTTCGGTTCGCCGAACGCGACCCGCTGGTACATCCAGAGCAGATAGCCGGCGGCGAGCACCGTGCCGATGGCGGCAACGACCATGAAGCCACGGAACAGGCCGGCGGAGAGGCCGTCGGCCGGCTGGTACGCCGAGAGGACCGCGGGGAACTCGCCCCAGAACCCGGCCAGGCCGGGCAGCCCGAGCGACGCCATGGCGCAGAAACCGAGGATCCAACCCATCTTCGGGGCCTGTTTCAACAGACCGCCGAGCCGGGACATCTCCCGGGTGTGGAAGGTGTGCTGCACCGACCCGGCGATGAAGAAGAGCATGCCGGTGATGAGACCGTGGGCGACCATGCCGAAGATGGCGGCGTTGAGACCGAAGTCCGTGAGGGTCGCGATGCCGAGCATCACGAAACCCATGTGGGCGACCGACGAGAACGCGATCAGACGCTTCATGTCGGTCTGGGCGAGGCAGCAGAGCGCGCCGTAGATGATGCCAATGACGGCGAGGCCACCGATCCACGGCGCCCAGTTGTGGGCGGCCTTCGGCAGAATCGGCAGCGCAATGCGGATGAACCCGTAGGTACCGAGCTTCAGCAGGATCGCGGCCAAGAGCACGGAACCAACCGTGGGTGCCTCGGTGTGCGCATCGGGCAACCACGTGTGGAACGGCAGCAGCGGGACCTTGATCGCGAACGCGATCGCGAACGCGAAGAACAGCCAGGCCTGCGTGCTCGCTGGCAGCGCGCTTCGCGCCGTTGTTCATGGCCCTCGGCGCGATCGGTATCGCCTATGGAGCGCTGCTCGCGATGGCGCAGAACGACATCAAGCGCCTGATCGCCTGCTCGTCGGTCTCGCACCTCGGGTACGTGGTGCTCGGGTTGTTCGCGCTGACCGCCGCCGGCGTGCGCGGCGGCGTGCTGCAGATGGTCAACCACGGCGTCTCGACCGGCATGCTGTTCCTGCTGGTCGGAATGATCTACGAGCGCCGCCACACGCGGAGGCTCGACGAATTCGGCGGCATCGCGAAGTCGATGCCCGTCTTCGCGCTGTTCTTCGTGATCGCTGTGCTCTCGAGCGTCGGACTGCCCGGTCTCAATGGCTTCGTCGGCGAGTACTTGATCTTGGCCGGCAGCTTCGAGGCTTCGCCGCTGTGGGCCATCATCGGAACGAGCGGTCTCGTGCTGGGCGCCGTGTACCTGCTCTCGGCCACGCGTCGACTGCTGCTAGGACCGATCGTGCACAAGGCGAACTCCCGACTCACGGACCTCTCGCTGCGCGAAGTCG
>JANLTQ010000683.1:0-4645 GCA_031363005.1 Acidimicrobiia bacterium
CGTAGTCGCCTGAGGGCGGTTCGATCTTGATGACGTCGGCACCGAGATCGGCGAGGGCGGTCGTGATGGCGGCGGGTCCGAGCATCGAAACTTCGACGATGCGGACCCCGGCGAGGGGCTCTGCGTTGGGCACGGCGGGCGACACTACTGGCGCGTGCGTGCAACGAATCAACCGCTGGCGAGACTGAGGGTGCCCGCGTCCGGCGGCCCGAGAGGAACCCCATGCTTGCTCCGATCACCGATCTCGATGCCTTCCTCGCGACGCGCCGCAGTTGGCACACACTCGCGGAGCGGGTCCTCGCGCCGGCGCGCCATCGCGACTCCGGACACATCGGGCTCCGTGCGGCACCCGGCGGCTTTGCGACTCCGTCGTTCGGCGCGGGCCGAGTTCTGGCGGTGAACGGCACCGAGCTCGTGGTGACCGAAGGCGGGAACACCACCCGGCATCCCATCACGACACTGCGGTCCGCAGCGGACGCCGTCGGGATCGAACCCGATGCGGACACCGGTGTGTACACGGCGACGACGCCCTCGGATCCAGATGCGGCATTGCCCGTCGACGCGGCCAGCGCCACACGTCTCGGCGATTGGATCAATTTCGGGGCGGAACTGCTCGGGCACTGGCGTCGTACGCACGCGCATGACACCCCGACCGAGATTCAACTCTGGCCGGAGCATTTCGACCTTGCACTCGACCTCGGCGCCGAGGGTCGGCGCGCCAACTACGGAGCGTCCCCCGGCGACGGTGACCACCCGCTTCCCTACGTGTACGTCGGTCCGTGGAACGCGTCCGACGACCCGTTCTGGAACGCCGGGACCTACGCACGCCTCGGGTACCAAGAACTCGTCGGCGACTCCGACCCGGGTGCGACTGCGCTCGCGTTCTTCGCTCGCGGCTACGAAGTGGTGCCGAGCGCGCCGTGAGCCGCCGGCCAACTCTTGACAGTCGGACTGTCATTACTTAGGGTCGGGCCTCATGGGTCAGCCGGCGATCGAATCCTTCGCGCCGGACGAACCCCGCACCGATCGGCGCCGGCTCCGCACCGAACGGGGCAAGGATCTTGTCGTCGACGCGCTGCTGTCGTTCTTCGCCGAGGGCGATCCGCAACCCGGTGTCACCAAGATCGCCGCACGCGCCGGCGTGTCGGAACGGTCGGTCTTCCGCTACTTCGACGACCTCGAGTCCCTGGCGGGCGCAGCGATCGAACGCCAGATCGCGCGCATCGCGCCGGCGTTTCGGCCGCCAGCTCCAACGGGTGATCTCGAGTCCCGGATCGGTGCGCTGGTGGACCAGCGCCTCCGCATCTACGACGCGACGGTTGTCACCACCCAAGCCGCCGAACGATTCGCGGCCTACTCCCCTGCCGTGGCCGAGGCGTTCGCATTCCGACGTTCGGTACTCCACGACCAGATCCCCAATCTGTTCGCCGTCGAAATCGCCCCGATGGCCGGCCGCGTCCGCGGCGAAGTGGTGGATGCAGTTTCCGCCGCCGCCAGCCTCGAATCGATACGAATGCTGCGCACGACCGCCGGCCACTCTCGCCGCCGCACCGCCGCACTCGTTACCCGCACCCTTCGCTCACTCCTCACTACCTGAACGGGAGAGTTCTATGCGACTGTTTCCGACATGAAAGTCACGCTGCTCGGAACCGGCTCCCCCATCCCGGACGCAGTGCGGGCTGGCCCGTCGACCCTCGTCCAAGCCGGCGACAGGAATCTCCTCTTCGACTGTGGCCGCGGCGTACTGATGCGCCTCGCCGCCGCCGGGCTCTACCCGGGCTTTCTCCACCGGGTGATCCTCACGCACCTCCACTCGGACCACACCACCGATTTCAACGACCTGGTCACCACTCGCTGGGCCATGTCACCCGTGGAGAATCCGCTGCCCGTCGTCGGACCGCCCGGAACCCAGGCCTACGTCGACCGCGTGCTCGCCATGCTCACCGACGACATCGGCTACCGCATCGCGCATCACGACGATCTCAACTGGCAGCCGGGGGTCAACGTCACCGAGGCGCACGACGGCGAGGTCTTCGACGAGGCGGGTGTGCGAATGATTGCGGCCCCGAGCGACCACCGGCCCGTCGCGCCAACCAGCGCGTTCCGCATCGAGCACGACGGTGCGGCCGTCGTCATCGCCGGCGACACCGTCCCGTGCGAGGGGCTCGACCGGTTGTGTGCGGACGCCGACGTCTACGTGCAGACGGTCATCCGGCCCGAGATGGTGCGGGCCATTCCGTCCGTGCGCATCCAGGACATCCACGACTATCACTCGACGATCGAACAGGCGGCGCAGACCGCGGACCGCAACCGGGTGCGCACGCTGGTCCTCACCCACCCTGTGCCTGCCCCCATCCCCGGGACCGAACCCGAGTGGATCGCCGAGGCCGCCGCGCACTTCGACGGTGAGATCGTGCTCGCCGACGACCTGACCGTCATCGAGACCTGAGCCGGCCCGATGGTCGACCTCCACGGCGCGACCGACCTGCACGCGCACTTCGGACCGGATCCCCACCGCGCGCGATCGGTCACCGCACTCGAAGCCGCGCAGCAGGCCGCCGCTGCGGGCCACACCGCCATTGTGCTGAAGAGCCACGACACGCCGAGCGCCGGCCTCGCCGCTGCGCTCGACCCCCTGGTTGACGGCGTGACGGTGTTCGGAGGGATCGCGTGCGACCGGGAAGTCGGGGGCATCAACCCTGCGGCGGTGGAGGTCGCGCTCGCGCTCGGCGCCAAGATCGTCTGGCTGCCCACCCTGAGCAGCGGTCAGGACTTCGACACCGGCGTGGCCGATCAGCTCGGGATACCGGGACCCGGATTGCGAGTCACCGATGCCGACGGCGACCTCACGGCCGAGACCCACGAGGTGCTGGCGCTCGTCAAGGAGCATGACGCGGTGCTGGCCACCGGCCACATCAGCGCGGTTGAACACGTCGCGGTGACACGCGCGTTCGCACACCGCGGTCGCGTCCTCGTCACACACGCGATGGAAGAACTCGCAGGCCCGAACCTGTCGGTTGCGCAGTGCGCCGAGCTCGCGGCGATGGGCGCCCACATCGAACTCTGCGCGCTCACATGCATCGGCGCGCTCGCGACTCGCCCGGTCGCGGAACTCATCGCGTGCATGCGCGCGGTCGGAGTCGAGCGCGTCACCCTGGGAACAGACTTCGGCCAGGCGGTCAACGAACCCCCGGCGGCCGGCATGCAGAGCTTCGCCGATGCCCTCTTCGGCGCCGGGCTCACCGAGACCGAGATCCGTCGGATGGCCTGCACCAACCCCAACGCGCTCCTCGCGCTCGAGGCCTAGCCCCTCTTTCAGCGCTCTGGCGTCGTACGAGCCGATCCGCTCGGCGCTGGTGACGCCAGACGGTGGGTGATCGTAGAGTCGGCGGTGGTGCAGCCATGAGTGAGCTTTTCGACGTGATCAGTGCGCAGCGCGCGTGCCGCTCGTTCGGTGCCGACCCCGTGGCCGATGCCGACCTCGAACGGATCCTCGACGCCGCGGTGCACGCGCCGAGCGCGGAGAACCGTCAACCGTGGGAGTTCGTGATCGTCCGGGATACCGAGGCGCGCGACGCGATCGGCGCGCTCATCAGTCGAGGGTGGGAGACGGTGGGTCGGGACTTCTCGTCCTCCCGTCTGAGTCCGGACCTGCTCGCCGACGTGGAACGCGGCGCAACCGGCGGGATCGCGGGCGCACCGGTGCACATCGTCGTCGGCGCGGACACGCACCGCGGACTCGCGGCGACGAGCGCCGAGTCGGTCTTTCCCGCGGTGCAGAACCTGATGCTGGCGGCCGGCGCGCTCGGGCTCGGTACCGCCCTCACCACGGTCGCCGTCGGGTTCGCCGATGAGTTGCGGGCCATCGTCGGGTTCCCGGACCACATCCGGCCGATGGCGGTCGTACCGATCGGGCACCCGGCCCGTCCGCTCGGGCCACCGCGGCGCGACTCGTTCGCGATCCGGTCCCACCGCGACCGCTACGGAACTCCCTGGACCTGAAGCCCTTACGCTGGGACCGTTGGGTCGTTTTTAGGGTGCGACCGTCGGGTCAGCGGACGCGGTCTGTTGTTCCATCTGCTTGAGCTGCGCGTTCTGAGCGTCAACGGTCGTGCGGGCCTTCGTGGCCGGCGCGGTGATCGGCGTGCGCTCGGGGTTGGTCTGCGACGTCGACGTCCCGCCACAGCCGGCCACCCCGAGGACAGCCACCACACTCGCGATCATCAGAGAACGGCGCATACCGACCTATCGGCACCTGCCGCACCGAAGTTGAACCCCCGACATGCGCTCGGTGGCTCACACCCCGACGCGCGCGCCGCCCGCCGCCGCCGACGCCCGAATCGCGTCCAGCACCCGCATGTCGAAGACGGCATCGGCGAACGTCGGGACGGGCACCGCAGACGTGTGGGCACGACCCTCGACCCCCGCGCGGAACACCTCATGTGATCGATCTGATCGGCAACGGCACCTCGAGCCGCGCGGTGATCCACAAGGGCCGGCTGCGCCACGTGATGCGGACCGGCGCGGCCGGCCACGTGATCACGATCCTCGACGACGCCGCCCGGCCGCGGCCCGACGCGCGCGCGTGGATCGGCGATCGCGAGTACGTGCCCGACGAGCGCGGCGTGATCGTGGTGCCGTTCTC
>JANLTQ010000023.1:0-3079 GCA_031363005.1 Acidimicrobiia bacterium
ACGAATCGGGCGATGAGTTCGGCCTCGCGCGCGTTGGGCGCGGTCGCGATCACGTCAATGGTGCCCAGATCGCCGGATGGCGAGGCCGACACCCGACTCTTCAACTCGGAGACCGACAGCTTCAGCTTGCTGGTGCGCAGGGCCGGCTCGAGCACGGTCCGCGTGTCGACGTACTGGGCGAAGGTCTGCGCCGCGAAGGTCGCCGCGTCGGCCTCGGATCCCCCGTTCGGGATGACCCCAGGTGTGACGTTGAGCTTCTCCGTCGCCTGGTACGTATCGGATTGCAAGCTCGAAGCGAGGAAGATCACGGCGGCGAGTACGGCGGCGATGATGAGGATTCGCAGCCAGTTTTGCGCGATGACACGGAAGTGCGAAGCGAGATCCATGAGTCTTCCATGATAGGTGGGTGTCCGGAGGAGAACGGTGACGCTGGGTGCGCCGGTGACCGACGCTCGGTCAGTCGGCGCTGCGCGCCCGCGCCGCCTCGCCGACGTTGGGCGCGGTATCGGCGAGGACCGGAGCGATCGTCGCGACGACTCCGGCCATGAGCCAGAACAGTTGGTCCATCGGCGTGAGTTCGAGATACGTGGCGACGAGCGATGCGGTGAACACTGCGAGGAGCTGGGCCGTAGCGCCGTTCACGAAGTCTCGATCAATGCCATTGCTTCGGCGCTCCACAAATCGGGTGAAGATGAACATCGAGGCCAACATTGCCACCATCATCCAGAGGCCGAACACGCCGAGTTCGAACAGCACCTTGAGCCACGAGTTGTCGGGCACGTAGGTCGCGTTCGGATCGAGAGAGTTGAGTTTGGCGGCCTTCTCCGCAGCCGCACCGGTGGTGCCGATACCGGTCCCGAGCGGGTTCTCGGCGAATCGGTCGAGCCGGTCATTCCAGGAGACGGTCCGGTCCTGCAGACTCGAGGAACTGAAGACGGCGCCGGTGAGGTTTGAGCCCGAGGGGATGAACAGCGCGGCGACGATCACGATCGGGATGCCGTAGACGAGAAATTTGTATCGATGGAACGCGAGGTAGAGCAGACCGACTGCGGTGCCGAGCATTGCGCCCCGCACGAAGCTGTAGAGCAACGCCGTCGCGACCAGCGGCAGACTGATGAAGAAGATCTTGCTCCGGAGCCGGCCCGGCTCGGCGAGCGCCATCGGGAAGCCGATGAGGATGGCGAGCATCAGGTAGAAGCCGAACGGGAACGGCAGGTTGAACGTCGAGAACGATCGCATCGTGAACCCGGACGTGAACCGGATGTTCTCGGTGTAGTCGTAGCCGAGGGTGTGGAGATACTCGTGGCCGACGACCTGCTGCCACATGCCGATCACCGAAGTGATGATCGAGAGCGCCAAGAACACGCTGACCAGGTGATCTCGATCGCGTCGCGTGAACGGACAGCGCCACACGGTGAGGCTGATGAACGCGCTGAAGTACGACAAGCGCAGACCGACGAGCGCGGTGTTGCGGTCCTTGAAGAACGCCGAGACCAGTCCGATTGCCAGGAGGACACAGAACGCCAGAACCCACCCGGGAATCCTCCGGTGCACCTGCGCCCGAGCTTCGGAAGGGCAGAAGAAGGTGGCGACGAACAGGGCGAGGATGAAGACCTGCTTCCACGGTGCGGTCCACGCCGGGCCGAGCGCGTGCAGCATGCCGTCGAACGGCAACAGCGCCGCCAGCACCAGGACGCCGCGCTGAGGACGCTCCGAGATCGCGACGGTGACCGGGACCAAGATCGCGATTCCGAGCACCACGAGGCCGTACCCGAGGATCAGGGCGACGGCGACGATTCCGATGCCGGTTCCGAACAACCAGGGTGCACGAATCGGATTGCGACGCATCTCTGCGATCACGGCGGCCATGTCGTTTCGATACTACCGATCAGGTGGAACGAACCGAGCGACTCCGTACGGTTTCACGCGCGACGGTGATGAGCCGGTCGGTGTGTTCGTCCCAGGTGATGGCACCGGGGGGAAGGCTCGGCGCACGCTCGGGACGGCTGCCGGCCACGCGTTCGATAGCGGTTCGCCACGCATCGTCGGCGTCAGGGTCGAGATGGCTCACGCCGTCCGCACCGCCGGCGACCTCGATCAGGGCCGGGTCGGTACTCGCGATCACCGGGGCATTGAACGTCATGGCTTCGAGCAGCGGGAGTCCGAAGCCTTCCTCGTACGTGGGGAAGAGCACGACGTCGGCCCGCTCGTAGCACCACCGCAACACCGGGTCGTCGGCACCCCGAATCCACACGACGCGCCCGGCGCGTTCGAGCTCGAGAAGTTCGCTTCGTACCGGCGCGTCGGTCCCCGAATCGGGGCCGACGACCACGAGGGTGAGTTCGGCCGGTGCCGCGGATTTCCAGATCCGAGTCAGCAACGCGAGGTTCTTTCGCGGTGAGAGGTCACCGACCACCAGCGCGAACCGCCGGTTCGCGAGTTCGACCGGCGCGATCGCGGCGACGCTCAGGAGATTGTTGCTCATTCCGTTGGGAACCACCGAACACTTGGCCATCCAGGTCGGATCGAGACCACCGAGTCGGGTGCGGGTGGCCGCGCTCACGGCAACGAGATGGGTGGCGTCGTCGAGCGAATGCCGGTACTGCCTCGGGAGGAGCACGCGCTTGACGAGTGCGTTCTCGTGCGCGCGCGTGATGGTCAAGAGGTCGTGGACCACCAGCATCGTCGGCTGCGACGTGCGGGGGACCAAGTGCTTGGTGCCGATGACGATCTCCGCGCCGGAACGAGCGAACGCCGGCCCGGACCGGTACCGCGCCCACAGCGCGAGCGAGACCTGACCGGCGCGCGGCGCGACCAGCACCGGTTCCAGGACGTCGGCCGCGATCCGACGGACCGTCACGCACCCGGATTCGGTGGTGAGCGCGGTAACCCGGACATCCGTCCGTCGCCCGAGCGCCGCGAGCACCTCACGGACGTACCGGCCGATGCCCCCCGGAGCGTCGACAGTGTCGGCGAGGATGCCGACTCGAAATGGTTCCCGCACTTGGATGAGTGATCTCCGATCATCAGGTGCTCGGTACAGTAGGAGGCTCTCGCTCGGGGTGTTCGGACTCTTGCC
>JANLTQ010000057.1:0-13935 GCA_031363005.1 Acidimicrobiia bacterium
ACTGGCAGCGACGACGAGCAGCGTCCTGATCAGGTCTCCCGAACCCAACCCGAAGGCGCGCAGCAACGCGACCAGTGCCAGCAGCGGCGGCGCCGGCGCTTCCGTACCCAGACCGGCGTAGCGCCACTCGCTCGTGAACGACCGGACGAGGTCCCCCACCCCGGGCCACGGCGTGAAGTGTCCGACCGCAGCCAGCCGGCCGAAGAACACACCACGCGTCCCGACCAACGCCAGCAGCACGACGGCGAGCATCGTCAGCCCGCGCCAGCTCCGGAACTGCGTCGACGCCGAATCGGCGACCGATCGGCCACGCCGGGTAAGCGAGCGCATCCGGACGTCGGATTTCAGCGACGCGGTCAGGTAGTTCGAGACGCGAGCGCTCCCCCGGAACTGCAGCGCATGGATTTCCCGGTCGGACACGACTCGCCCGGCTTGTGCCCGAGCACGCGCCCGGCGGAGCGACCCGAGATCGCGCAGGTTGCCGGTCCAGCCCCCCACCAACGCACCGGCCCGGTCGCGTTGTCGACGGAGGAGGAACACGAGCGCTTCGGCGAAATGCAGCACGAGCGCCACCGGGACAATCCACAGCAGGCGAACGGCCGCGGTGTTGGTGAGCAGCGCCCGCACGTGGTGGCGCTGGGCCAGCTTCTTGTCCAACTCGCGCGGACCGTCGGCCTCGAAGTGACCGACTCGGGCATCAGGAGCGACGATCACCCGGGCGGCCGCCAGCCGTGCTCGCCAGCAGAGGTCCAACGAGCGCGCGCCGGGATCGCACTCCGGATCGAATCCCCCCAGTTCGGTGAAGAGGTCCGCCCGAATCAGTACACACGCGTCGCTCACGAAGAAGACATCGCGCACGGCATCGTGTTGCTCTTGGTCGAGTTCGTCGCGTTCGATCTCGGAGTGCGGCACACCGAAGCGATCGATGGACCAACCGACCTCACGCAGGATCTCGGACCGCTCGACGTCGACGAGCTTGGGTCCGATGATCGCCGCATTGGACCGGTAGGCCTCTTCGACCAGCATCCGAACCGCACTCGGTTCGGGGACGACATCAGAGTGACAGAACAAGAGGAAGGGCGCGCCGGCGACGGTCGTGATCGCATCATTGGCGCCGGCCGCGAAACCCCTGGCCTCGACCGAGCGTACGAACGCCGTCGGCATGACCGAGGCAACCCTCGGCGCCAGGTCCGCCTCCGTCTCGGCAATGACGAGGACGGTGAGATCCGGGTAATCCGATGCGGCGAGGGCGCCCAGGCACGCCTCGAGGTGGGGCGCTGCTTCCGCGGCGACCACCACCGCGACCACCGCAGGGGCGATCGACTCGGCGGTTGGTTCGGGGGTGTCGCCGGTCTCGGCGTCGGAAACGTCTTCCGGGTCCGGCGGCGGTCGATCGGCGTCCATCAGCGGCCCGAGCCTACAAGTGGGACTGGTGCGTGCGGTGGGTCCAGATACCGCCCGGACCCGGCCAAACCCCTCCCGAGCTGCGGTTTTGGGACGATGCCGACATGGCGATGCGGGTGACGGTCGTCACGAGTGCTTGCAAGAGTTAGCAACTTGCTGTATGGTGTGAGCACGACGGAGGACACCAGTCCCCCGAAAGTTTCCCGCCAAGGAGCCCACCATGGAACTCGACCTTCGTAAGACTGCCGCCGACGCCGCCTACATCGCAGTGGGCGCCGGTGTCCTCGGCTTTCAGCAGGCCCAGGTCCGCCGCCGCGAGGCGGGCGACCGCATCGTCACCATCGCCAAGGATGCGCAGGGTCTCATCGAGAGCCAGACCGACGTGCTTCGAAGCCGCGTCACCGACACCGCTACCGTCGGCCTCGAAACGGCAACCAGCACCCTGAAGACCTTCGACCCCCGCCAGTGGGCCGAGCCGGTCCTCGGTGATGTCAAGCAGCGCGTCGAGCCGGTCATCGAGCAGCTCAAGGGCATCTCGGTCACGGCCCCCGTACAGGCCATCCCCGAGCAGCTGAGCAAGGCCGTCGAAATCGGCAAGGCCCGGGTGCAGGCGTTGCGCGGTCAGTCCAACTGATCCATCGATACGTTCTCCTTCGGCGAACCCCCCGTCGCCGAAGGTAGGGCGGAGCCCAGCGACCCCCTCTTCGGAGGGGGTCGTTGCGGTTCCGGTCCCGGTTGCGAAGCCACGTTCGATCTCGAACCCGTGGACTCCCTACGCTGCCGGGATGATTGCGGCGTTGGCGGGCGGAGTCGGAGCGGCGAGATTCCTGCGCGGCCTCGTGCGAGTGGTCGATCCGGCCTCGGTCACCGTCATCGTCAACACCGCCGACGACGACCGGTTCCACGGTCTGAACGTCTCGCCGGATCTCGACACAGTCACCTACACGTTGGCCGGCGCCGAACACCCCGAGCAGGGCTGGGGCCTCGCCGGCGAGACCTTCACGGCGATGAACGCCCTCGATCGGTACGGGGCCGACACCTGGTTCCGCCTCGGTGACCACGACCTCGCCACCCACCTCTACCGTACGCGCCGGCTCGACGAGGGCGCGACGCTCACGGAGGTCACTGCCGAGATCACGGCGGCCTGGGGTGTCGTTCCCCATGTTGTTCCGATGTCAAACGATCGGGTGGCGACCCGCGTCACCGTGCGCCGACCGAGCGGCGAGCTCGAGGTCCTCGCGATGCAGGAGTGGTTCGTTCGCGAACGCGCGAACCCGCCGGTGGTCGCCGTCCAGTTCGATGGCGCGTCCGCCGCCCGCCCCGGCCCGGACGTGCTCCGCGCCCTCGAGGACGCCGAGACCATCCTCGTGTGCCCCTCCAATCCGGTGATCTCCATCGGTCCGATCCTCGCGGTCCCCGGTATTCGAGACGCATTGGTTCGTCGCCGCGAGCGTGTGGTGGGGGTGAGCCCGATCATCGCGGGCGCGCCGGTCAAGGGCCCGGCCGATCGCTTGATGGATCCACTCGGCATCGAAGTCAGCTGTGTCGGGGTGGCGCGCGCGTACGCCGAGTTCTGCGGCACGCTGGTCATCGACTCCGGCGATGCCATGCGCGCCGCAGAAGTCGAAGCTGCGGGCATGCGGGTGGTCGTCGCCGACACCCTGATGCGCGACGCCCGCGTCGCAGCCGCGCTCGCACAGCACACGCTCGACGCCGTCGCCTGATGCCGTCGCTCCACGTCATCCCGATCGAAGGGATCGGCGAGGTGCGCCCCGCCGATCGGCTCGGTCCGATGATCAGTGCGGCCGCGGCCACGCAGGGCACGCCGTTGATGGATCACGATTGCCTCGTGGTGACGCAGAAGATCGTGTCCAAGGCCGAGAACCGGCTGGTCCCGCTCGATCACTCCGACTTCGCGGCGCGCGCCAAGATCATCGACTCGGAATCAGTCCGCGTGCTTCGACGCCGTGGCGATCTCGTCATCAGCGAGACCCGCCACGGCTTCATCTGCGCCAACGCCGGCATCGACCTGTCCAATGTCGATTCGGGCTTCGCGGCGCTTCTCCCCGTCGACAGCGACCGCTCTGCGCACCGCATCCGCAATTCGGTCCGCGCCGAAACCGGCGTGGACGTCGGGGTCGTGGTCTCGGACACGTTCGGTCGACCCTGGCGGCACGGCCTCACCGACGTTGCCATCGGCGTCGCCGGCATCGCTGCGGTCGTCGACCTGCGCGGTGGGACCGACGACCGCGGTCAAGCGCTGCGCGTCACCGAGGTCGCGCTCGCCGACGAGATCGCCGCCGCCGCCGAGCTCGTGATGGGGAAGGCCGCGGGCATTCCTGTCGCGATCGTGCGTGGTCTCGAGCGCAGCTGGTTTCGCGACGGATCGGTCCGGGAACTGATTCGCCCCGCTCAAGATGACCTGTTCCGATGACGACGATTCCTGGGTTCATCGAGGCGCGGCGCTCGATCCGATCGTTCACCGACGAACCGGTCGCCCTCGATGCGTTAGATGCACTGGTCGTAGCCGCGTGCAGCGCGCCCGCCCCTCACCACTCACGGCCATGGCGCTTCGTCGTCGTGCACACCGATGACGCGAAGCAGCGGTTGGCGGAAGGGATGGGGAGTCGCTGGCGCGCGGATCTCGGCGCCGACGGCGTGGATCCGAGCCGCATCGACGAGCTCGTCTCGCGTTCCCACGAGAAGATCGTGGAGGCGCCGGCGCTCGTGCTCGGGTGTCTCACCTGGGACGGACTCGATCGGTACCCCGACGCTGATCGCCAGCGGGCCGAGTGGGGAATGGCGCTGCTGTCGCTCGGTGCCGCGGTCGAGAACCTGATGCTCGCGGCGGCGGCGAGCGATCTCGCGTCGTGCTGGGTGGCGGCGCCGATCTTCTGCCCCGAAGCGGCACGAGATGCGCTCGGACTCGCTGAGCTCTGGCTCCCGCACGCGCTCATCATGGTCGGTCACCCCGACCCCAACTACGTGGGTCGCCCGCGGCCACCAATCCCGCTCGAGGAACTCCGCGCGGTCCGCTGACGGCCGCGTCAGCGGATCAGCCGCGGCGCTCCCTGAACCATTCGATGGTGCGGGAGACGCCCTCGTCCAGTGACGTGAACGGTTTCCAGCCCAGTTCGGTGCCGGCGCGATCGATGGCGAGCGCCGACCGATCGAGTTCGCCGGCTCGCGCCGCCGCGTAGTTCGGAGGGTCGGTGTACCCGGTCGCGCGCGACATCGACGCGTACAGGTCGTTCACGCTCGTCTCGTCGCCGGTTCCGATGTTGATGATCCCCTCGCCGCGCTCCGCGGCGCGCGTCAAGGCGTCGACGACGTCGTCCACGTAGACGAAGTCGCGCGTCTGGTCGCCGGTACCGAAGATCGTCGGGCGCCGGCGCTCAAGGAACAGACCGGTGAAGATCGCCACCACGCCCGCCTCGCCGTGTGGATCTTGCCGGGGTCCGTACACGTTGGCAAACGCCGTCGCGGCGTAGTCCAGCCCGTGGATCTGGTGGTAGTAGTGCAGATAGTCGCCGCCGGCCTTCTTGGCGACGCCGTAGGGCGATTCGGGACGCTGGGGATGGGTCTCCGGCGTCGGAATCTGCGTCGGGGTGCCGTAGATGGTGCCGCCCGAACTCGCGAACACGACCTTCTTGACCTTCGCGGCCAGCGCACCCTGGAACACATTGAGCGCACCGATGAGGTTGACCTCGGCGTCGAACTGGGGCTTGGCCACCGACACTCGGACGTCGGCTTGGGCCGCCAGGTGGAACACGACATCGGGTTTGCGGGATTCGATCAACTCGGTGATTGCGGCGTTGCGGATGTCGATCCGGTGGAACGAAAACCGGCGATCCCCGACGGACCGCGCCTCCGCGAGGTTTGCGAGCGAACCGCTCGAGAGGTCGTCCGCGACATCCACCGACCAACCGTCGGCCAGGAGGCGGTCCGCCAGCGTCGATCCGATGAATCCCGCCCCGCCCGTGATGAACGCTTTCACGCGTCTGCCTTTCCATCGAGCCGGGCGTCGGGGCCCAGCACCACACCGTCGAGTACTGCACCGGCGGGAACGGCTGTGTCCGCCAGCACCACGCTGTCCGTCACCACCGCACCGGCACCGATGGCGGATCGCGGCCCGACCACACTGGACGCCACGTGAGCGCCGGGTTCGACGGTCGAGTCGCTCCCAATGAGCACGGGCGCAACGAGGGTTGCGTCGGACGCGATCGACGCACCCGGCTCGATCCAGACGCCGGGTTCGCGCTCGACGGCGGTGGGCGTGGGCGGGAGTCCGACCTTGCCCTCGAGGACATCCACCTGCGCCTCGAGATATTTCGTCGGGGTGCCGATGTCCAGCCAGTAGCCCTCGGACCGCATTGCGTAGAGCTGCCCGGGTCGCTCCAACATCCTCGGGAAGGTCTCCCGCTCGATCGAGACGTTGAGGCGGAGCGGGATCGAGGAGAGCACCGACGGTTCCAAGATGTAGGTGCCGGCATTGATCCAGTTGGTGGGGGCCTGGTCACGGAGCGGCTTCTCGACGAAGGCGATTACCTCTCCGTCCTCCCGGGTCGGCACCACGCCGAATGCCGAGGGGTCATCCACGCGCGCCAGCGAGATCGTCGCCTCCGCGCCGTGGGCTTCGTGGAAATCGACGAACGCGCCGAGATCCAGATCGGTCAGGACATCGCCGTTGCACACCAGCACCCGCTCGTTGATGCCGTCCGCGGCAAACCGGATCCCACCCGCGGTGCCGAGCGGCTCGTGCTCGACGACGAACCGCAACTTCATGTCACCGAAGCGCTCGTCGGAGAAATGATCGGTGAATGCCTCGGGGAGATAACCGAGTGACAACACCGCTTCGTCGACGCCGTAGCGCGCCAACCACGTCAACTGGCGCTCGAGAAACGCAACGTTGGCGATCGGCAGCAGCGGCTTCGGGGTCGTGTACGTCAGCGGACGCAGCCGGGTTCCGGCCCCGCCGACGAGGACGACAGCTTTCACGGCTTCGACGTGGGGGTGCTGCTGGACGCAGTCGGGGCTGGGGCTGGGCTGGTCGGCGCAGTCGAGTCCGTCGGCGTCGAACTCGGCGTCGATGCGGCCGGAGCCGACGTCGGGATCACCGACTTGCCGCCCGTGTCTTCGATGTTGGCGAGCGCGGCGTCCGAACCCGGCGGTTGCTCCAGGGCATCGCCCTTGGGCAGGAAGTACACCGCGATGATGTCGCCGTTGGCCATGTGATAATCGGCCGGATTGCCGGACCGGGCTTTCTTGGGCCACGGCTTCCCAAACGTCCCGACCTTGTATTGAAGGATCCCAGCCTTCTTGGCCTTCGGGCACTGTTTGCCGTTGGTGTAGTCGGCGTTCGGAACCCATTGCGACCACAGCTTGATCGACGTCGCCGACAACTCGGTCTGGGCGTACCCGAGATAGCGCCCGAGCGTGGCCTTCTTGCCGGACTCGTCGCTGCCGAACGGGTGGTCGTGGATGAGGTAGTCCGCGTGCGAGTGAATGCCGGCGCGCGGCGAGGCGTTCTGGTCGTTGCTGCCGTCACGACCTTCGAACATCGGCACTGCCGGCTCCCACGTGCCGCAGATGTTGACGCCGAGGTACGCGTGGAGGTGGTCGCCGAGCTTGGGCGCGACCTCGGCCCGACTCTGGCGGTCGTTGTAGCTGAGGACGACGAGCAGCGTCCCCAGGGCCACCAACGCAATGGTGGTGATCATCCAGCCGCGAGATGCGCCGGCCCGTTTCGGACGTCGCACCTTCGATCGGACGTGGGCGCGGCTGTATTTACTGGGTTTCGGTTTGGCCATGGCGGGCGTCAGGTTACCTGGTGGCGACGCGAAGTTCGGGACGCCTCCGGGCGCAGCGCCGATCGACCACGCCGGCCACGATCTGGACCCCGGCGCGCCCAGCGAGGAAGGCCCCGGCTGCAGGCAAGATCCAGCGGCGCGGGCCGGTCGACCACTTCCGCGTATACCGGTACGCGGCGCGGTGATGCATCACGATCGACCGAGTCGGCGCCGAGGCGCGGCTCGTGCCGACCTCGTGCATGACTCGCGCCGCGGGTTCGTACCGAACCGTGGCGCCGGTCGCCCGGATCGTCCGGCACAGGTCGATGTCCTCCATGAAGAAGAAGAACCGTTCGTCCCAGCCGCCGACGTGATCGAGTGCCGAACGCCGGATCCACATCGCGGCACCGGACACCCAGTCAACGGAGCGGCCGACCGTTGGATCGGCATCGAGTTGCCGGTACGCGCGGGTGAAGCGGTTCCTCGGCGCGACCCCGCCGAGGATGGCGTGGCCGACCGCGGCGCCGACTCCGGGAGCGGTGCGCGCCGAGGGATAGACGGTTCCGTCCGGGTTCGTGATGCAGGGCCCCACGACCGCCACACGCGGGTCCGCATCGAATCGAGCGAGTACCACGGCGGCGGTACCGGCTTCGACGATCGCGTCCGAGTTGATCACCGCGACGATCGGCGCAGTCGTGGCTGCGATCCCGAGGTTGGCGGCCCGCGCGTACCCCAAGTTCGCACCGGGATGGAGCACGGTCACCGACGGCCGGGTCGCGATCAGCGCGTCCATCTCGCCGGCCGCCGATCCGTTGTCGACCACGACGATCTCGCCCGGCCCACCGCTGTCGTCGCGCAGCAGCGCGTCCACGCTCTCGGCGAGCACCGGTCCCGAGTGGTAGTTCACGACGACCGCACCCCAGCGGGGCGCGTTCGCATCCATCAGCGGGCGAAGCGGTATCTCACCAGTGCCGATACCGCGGCAAATCCATCTCGCCAGGTGATCTTCTTGCCCTCGCTCGGCTCGCGGCCGGCGTAGGAGATCGGAACTTCGTAGATTCTGATTCCCTGCCGCAGAACCTTCGCGGTGATCTCGGGCTCGAAGTCGAAGCGGTCCGACTTGATGGTGATGCGGTCCAGCACCGAACGGTCGAAGAGCTTGTAACACGTCTCCATGTCCGACAGGGTCGTGTTGTAGAGCACGTTCGTGAGCAGCGAGAGCATGCGGTTCCCGACCCAATGCAGGAACAGCATGTTTCGTCGTTCGCCGGTGAATCGCGATCCGTAGACAACTGTCGCCTTGCCGCGAAAGACCGGCGCCAACAGCTTCGGCCAGTCCTCGGGGTCGTACTCGAGGTCCGCGTCCTGGATCAGCACGAGGTCACCGGTGGCGTGCGCGAGTCCACTGCGGATCGCGGCGCCCTTGCCCAGGTTCTTCGGATGGGTGACGACCCGTGCCGTGCTGTCAGCGAGCTGCTGGAGGACCTGGCGGGTTCCGTCGGTGCTGCCGTCGTCCACCAACACGAACTCGCGCTCGATCGGGAGGTCGACCGTCCGCATGCGTCGCATGATCTCGACGACGGTGTTGCGCTCGTTGAAGATCGGCACGATCACCGACAGCTTGGTGTAGCCGCCGCAGTCAGGCGCCGAGGCCGGACGCTCTGCGTCAGGCACCTCGAGCCTCGACCTCGGCGCGGTACCAGGCGTGCGTGCGTTCGAGCCCCTCGCGCAGCTGGATCTTCGGTACCCAACCGAGCAGCGACGTGGCCAAGCTGATGTCGGGCTTGCGCTGGGTGGGGTCGTCGACGGGCAGATCTTCGAACACGATCTCGGACTTCGAACCGGTGACGTCGATGACGGCTTCGGCCAACTCGAGAATCGTGAACTCATTCGGGTTCCCGATGTTCACCGGACCCACGTAGTCGGAGTTGAGCAGGGCGACGATCCCTCGCACCTCGTCCTCCACGTAGCAGAACGATCGGGACTGTTTGCCGTCCCCGTAGACCGTGAGGGGCTCCCCCTCCATCGCCTGGATCAGGAAGTTCGACACCACCCGCCCGTCCCGCGGTCGCAACCTCGGGCCGTACGTGTTGAAGATCCGGATGATGCGGACATCGAGCCCGTGGCTGCGGTGATACGCGAGCGTGAGGGCCTCGGCAAAACGCTTTGCTTCGTCGTAGACGCCTCGCGGACCGATCGGATTCACGTGACCCCAGTAGTCCTCGGTCTGGGGGTGCACCTGCGGATCGCCGTAGACCTCGCTCGTCGAGGCGAGGAAGAACTTCGCACCCTTGGCCAGGCTGAGCCCGAGCATGTTGTGCGTGCCGAGCGACCCGACCTTCATGGTCTTGATCGGGTGCTCGAGGTAGTCGACGGGGCTGGCCGGGCTCGCGAAGTGCAGCACCGCATCGACCGGACCGTTGACGTGCACGAAGTTCGTCACGTCGTAGTGCGAGAACGTGAAGGCCTCGTTGGGAAGCAGGGACTCGAGGTTCTCCATTCGGCCGGTCAGGAGGTTGTCGAGTCCGACGACCTCCCAGCCTTCGGAGATGAGCTTCTCGGACAGGTGCGAGCCGAGGAATCCAGCCGCACCGGTGACCACGGCCCGGGGTCGGGGCGCGTCGGTGGCCCTCCGGCGGGGCCGAGCCGGGGCGTCGGGCACTAGCGGCCTACGCCTTCGTAGGTGTAGCCCTGGCGACGGAGCGCGGCGGGGTCCAACAAGTTCCGGGTGTCGAGCATGGTCGGAGTCTGCAACATTTCCGCCACCCGCGCGAAGTCCATCCACCGGAACTCGTCCCACTCTGTGAGGACTGCCAGCGCCGCGGCTCCTTCACACACTTCGTACGGGTCGGTGAAGATCTCGAGGCCCGGCACCATCTCGCCGGCGCGCTCGCCGGCGGCCGGGTCGTACGCCCGTACCGTCGCCCCGGATTCGAGGAGTCGACGAACGAACGCAATCGCCGGCGAATCGCGCAGGTCGTCGGTATTGGCTTTGAAGGTCAAGCCCCAACACGCGACGATCACGCCGTCGAGCGAGCCGCCGACGAGATCAGTCATCTTGGTCACCATGCGCTCGTACTGCTCTTTGTTGACCTGCACCACACCTTCGAGCAACGAAAAGTCATAGCCCGCTTTGCGTGCGGTGTAGAGGAGCGCCTGGGTGTCCTTCGGGAAACAGGACCCGCCATAGCCCGGACCCGGGTGCAGGAACTCGAACCCGATCCGCTGGTCGTAGCCCATCCCGAGCGCGACTTCGCGCACGTCCGCGTCCACTGATTCACAGAGGTTTGCGATTGCATTGATGAACGAGATCTTCGTGGCGAGGAACGCGTTCGAGGCGTACTTGATCATCTCGGCCGACGCCGGGTCGGTCACGAGGATCGGAGCATTGAGGTTCTTGTACAGGTCCGAGACGCGCACGGCGACCGACGCGTCGGTACACCCGATGACCACGCGGTTCGGCTCGAGGAAGTCACGGATGGACGTGCCCTCGCGTAGGAACTCGGGGTTCGACGCCACGAGGACGTCTTCGGGCGGCGCGCCGGCCTCGGCCAACACGCGCTGGACCATCCGAGTAGAGCCCACGGGCATGGTCGACTTGTTGATGACCACGGTGCCGGGCCGCAACACCGACGCGATCTCGCGCGCCACTGCGTCCACGTAGGACAGGTCGGCCGCACCATCATCGCCCTGGGGCGTCGGGACGCACAGGAACACGAAGTGCGAGATGCTCGCCGCGTTCTTCGCGCCGAGCACGAACCGCAATCGGCGCGAGGAAAGCCCTTCGGCGAGCAACTCCGGCAGACCGTCCTCGAGGATCGGCACCTCGCCCTTGTTCAACCGGTCGACGCGCTCCGCGTCGATGTCGGCACACACCACGTCGTGACCGAGGTGCGCCAGGCACACCGCAGTGGTGAGCCCGACGTACCCCGCCCCGATGACGGCGACATCACTCATAATTCAGTCCTCTTGCTCCTGCGGAGCGGGCCGGACGGGCCACGCTCCGTTGTTCGAACGGCCACAGCCGTCTGCCGGTCCCACTTCACTCTCGATCAGCCCCTATTTCCCTTGAACTACTTCGGTGCTGGTGCCCAGGTGTCTTCGACCACGGGCGCGCGGTCTTTGAGGGGTTCCCACCAGTCGCGGTTCGCCGCGTACCACTCCACCGTCTCTCGGATGCCGGCGTCGAACTCCACGGCCGGTTTCCAGCCGAGCTCGTCGCGCAGTTTCGTGCTGTCCAGGAGGTAGCGCCGGTCGTGACCAGGACGATCCGGGACGATGGTTTTCAACGACGATGGCTTCCCGGCCGCATCGAGCACCAGATCAGCGATCTCCGCAATGCTCGCTTCGATACCGCTGCCCACGTTGTAGGTCTCCCCGACTCGGCCTTCTTCGAGGACCAGCTCGATCGCGGTGCAGTGGTCGAGCACGTGGAGCCACTCGCGTTGGTTCGCCGTCGACTCGTACAGCGGCAGCGATTCGTCGTTCAACGCGCGCGTGGTGAAGAGCGGGATGACCTTCTCCGGGAACTGAAACGGCCCGTAGTTATTGGAGCAATTGGTGATCGTGATCGGGAGGTCGAACGTCTCGTGGTACGCCCGCACGATGTGATCGGCGGCAGCTTTCGACGCGTTGTACGGCGTCCGGGGCCGGTACGGGGAGTCCTCGGTGAAGGCGCCCGGATCGTCCAGCGCCAAGTCGCCGTAGACCTCACACGTCGACACGTGGTGGAACCGCTCGACGCCGACGGTGCGCGCCGCGTCGCAGAGCACCTGGGTCCCGAGCGCGTTGGTGCGCATGAAGATCCCGGGGTTCAAGATCGCGAAGCTGTTATGGGATTCGGCGGCAAAGTTGACGATCACATCCACACCGTGGTCTTCGAGCGCCGCGGTCATCGCCGGCCCGTCGCCGATATCGGCCTGGAGGAAATGAATCCGGTCCGCGATGTCGTCGAGGTTCGGTCGATTTCCGGCATACGTGAGCAAATCGACGCAGACGACTTTGTCGTCAGGGTGGGCTGTCACCCAGTGGCGGGCAAAGTTCGAACCGATGAACCCGGCCGCGCCGGTAACGAGAAGGGTGGGCATCGCCGAGATTCTAGGGGGCCGGGGGTCGCCCGGATCCCTTGGGCGTCGGTCGGTGCGGCATCGAGGCCCGGCGCGATGCGCGTCTCAGCAGACCGGTCCGGCGGGCGGTTTCGTGGTCGCGCTGGGCTTTCCGGCGCCGGCCTTGGCGGGCGCCGTCGTGGGGACGGTCGCCGGCGTGACCTTCTTGTCCCGAGCGTGCACGCCCCGCCAGTCCGCACCGATGACCACGGTCACATCCGCACTCTTCAGGGTCGGGTCCAGGATGAGCTGGCCCACGCCGCCGAGGTATTGCATGACGAGCTGGCCCTTGGCCAGTGCGCCCGCGGCGTACCGCACCTGGGTCCGAGGCGTGATCGCCGTGTTTCCGGTGGTGCCCGGCGCAAACGCTCGAGCCTGGAAGTCGGCGAAGGCTCGGCCGGCCGCGTTATTGATGTTGGATCCGTTCATCACGGTCACCGTGACGTCGACGGGCTCGACCGCGACCGGCCCGGTGGTCGGAGTATCCCCGAAGTTGCGGAGCTGATCGAGGAGCGGCGCAGCCTCGGCATCCTTGACCACCAGCCGATTCCGGTCCGAGGGAGCGGGGGCCACCGGGAGCGTCTGCATGTCCAGCGCGCCGGGTTGGCTGGGATCGACGTTGCGGAATGTCCGAACCAACCGCAGGATGTCGTCGGTGCTCAGTTGTTCGTCGACCGTGAGCTTCGGCACCACGGCGTTCGCGATGTTGATGGCGTCGAGCGGGTTCTGGCCGGCCTGCGCCGATGCCTTCGCTGCGAGTTTCCGGATGAAGTCCTGCTGGCGCGAAATGCGGTCCAGGTCGGACCGGCCGCTCGTATCGCGCCAGTTCCCGTTGATGAACTCCTGCCGTTTGCGCATGCGGACGAACGCGAGTGCGCTGTTGCCATCCAACGCCACACATCCGGCAGCGGGAACGCTCAATCCCGAGAACAGATCTCGCGTCGGGTTCGGAAAGGCGACGTTGATCTTGCCGACCGCGTCCACCACGCTGATGAACGCCTGAAAGTTCACCTGCACGTAGTGGTTGATCTGGACGTTGAAATCCTGCCGCATGATGTCGATGACTTCCTGCGGGCCCTTGTCGAACGCGGAGTTGATCTGTCCGTCGCCGCCACTCGGGAATTTGACGATGAGATCGCGCGGAAAGGACACCAGCAGGCTCGTCTTCTGCACCGGGTCGATGTGGAGCACCATCATCACGTCGGCACGCTGACCGGTCTGGGTCTGCTTCGATCCGAACGCCTGCTCCTGACCGGGTTCGTTCACGAACGCGCGGGAGTCGGACCCGATGATGAGGTAGTTCCCGCCCTGCGCGGGGCCATTCGGAAACACCAGTCCGGGGATCTTCTTGGTGCCCGCGAGGGTGTCCGCCACCTTGAGATTGAGCACGACGACGGTGGTCACGATCACCACGAGGGCGGCGGTACACGCAGCGAAGAATCGACGTCGGAAGACGCGCCAAGAGGCGGGAGTGAGAGCCACGGCTTGTCGATGGTAGCGGCGCGTGGCCCCAGATTCGGGGCGCAGCGCAACCAGCGGATCGCCCCTCGGCGCGCTGGCCTAGCCTCGGCGTTGATGTCGCTGGCCGCGGTGGTCGCCGCCCTTCCCCCCGAACTCTCGGCCACCGTCGTGCGCGA
>JANLTQ010000121.1:0-2931 GCA_031363005.1 Acidimicrobiia bacterium
ATCGATTACGAGAACGGTGTGCCGAAGCGGTTGTCCACGGTGCTGATCTCCACGCAGCACGGTCCCGGCATCGACCGTGATGCGATGATCAAGCCCGACCTCATCGAGCACGTGATTCGTCCGCTGATCCCCGAGCAGTTCGCCGACGACGATTTCGAGGTGCACGTCAACCCGACGGGCAACTTCGAGCTCGGTGGACCCCACGCCGACTGTGGTCTGACCGGTCGCAAGATCATCGTTGACACCTACGGCGGCATGGCGCGTCACGGTGGTGGCGCATTCAGCGGCAAGGACCCGACGAAGGTCGACCGCTCGGCCGCCTACGCGGCACGGCACGCGGCGAAGAACATCGTGGCTGCCGGCATCGCCAAGCGGTGTGAGGTACAGGTCGCGTACGCGATCGGTATCGCGCGTCCGGTGTCGCTGATGGTGGAGACGTTCGGAACGTCCGAGATCGACCCGGAGAAGTTGCCCGGCCTGATCAACGAACACTTCGACCTCCGCCCGGCGGCGATCATCGAGCGGCTCGACCTGCGCCGTCCGATCTACCGCAAGACGGCGGCGTACGGCCACTTCGGTCGCAACACCCCGGAGTTCACCTGGGAGCACACCACCGGCGCCGACGCGCTCCGCGCCGCCGCCGAAAGACTCTGAGGTTCTGACGGTCAGCGCGACGCCGGGGGAACGCGACCGACATATACGCGTTGCGGTTGATCTGACCGCGGTCGAGCGCGAGTTCGACTATTCGGTGCCGGACGAACTCGTCGCGTCCGTGCGCGTCGGCACGATCGTGCGGGTGCCGCTGCACGGTCGGAGTGTGCGCGGCTGGGTCATCGACGACGACGTCGTTCCGGACGCGTCGGTCGGTCGAGTGCTCGCGATCTCCAAGGTGGTCGGCGCGGGACCGCCGGCTCCGGTGCTGGACCTGTGTCGATGGACCGCGCACCGATGGGCGGGGCGACCGGTGGCGCTCTACCGCGCCGCGTCACCGCCGAATGCCGTGCGCGAACCGTGGCCAGAGGTCGGCGAGCTCGCGCCGCCGGTTGCCGGGCGCGAATCGCCGGTCGAGGTCATCGCGTGGCCACCAGCTGCGGATCGCCGGGACCTGATCGCGCAGCGCGTCGCGCGGTCCGGATCGACGCTGGTCCTGACCACCGAGCCGCGACTCGGTGGCCTCGTGCGGGACCTCGAACGGCGCGGTCACCGGGTCCTCGTGGTGCGGTCGGACTTGGAAGATGCGGCACGGACGCGTGCCTGGTCGTCGGCGCGCCGGGGTGACGTGGTGGTCGTCGGCGGTCGCACGGCGGTGTGGGTGCCGGTGCCCGATCTCGCGTCGGTCATCGTGCTCGACGAGAGCGACGAAGCGTTCCAAGAGGAACGCGCGCCCACGTGGCAGGCGCGTGACGTTGCGATGGAACGGGCTCGGCGCGTTAGCGCGGCGGTCTGTCTGGTGGCACCGGTGCCGTCGCCTGAGGCCGTGGCCGCCTCGACCGGCGACCTCGTTCGTCCCGAGGGGGCGGTTGAGCGCGGCGGGTGGCCGCAGGTGGACGTCGTCGATCTCCGCGAGGAACCGCCTGGCAACGGCCTGGTGAGCGACGCCTTGGCCCGGTCGTTGCACCAGGTGGTCGACCGCGGTGACCGTGCGGTGTGTGTGCTGAACCGCAAGGGCCGGGCGAAGTTGCTGACGTGTCTCACGTGTTCGACGGTCGCGGTGTGCGAACGGTGCGGATCCGCCGTCATCGAGGAGGAGGACGGAGCCCTCGTCTGTCCGCGCTGTGCGCTCGTTCGCCCGCGCATTTGCTTGGCGTGTCTCGGCACGAAGTTGCGGGCCTCACGACTCGGTATTCAGAAACTGCGCGATTCCCTCGCCGCGCTTCTGCCGCGGACCGAGATCGCATGGCTGGATGGGACCGTCGACGATCCGGGCACCGCGCCGGTGGTCGTCGGAACGGAGGCGGCGTTGCACCGGGTGGACGCGAGGTTCGTCGCGTTCTTGGACCTGGATCAAGAGTTGTTCGCGCCTCGAGTGCGCGCCGCGCACCAGGCGGCGGCCCTCATCGCCCGGGCCGCTCGGGGGGTGGGCGCCCGTGCGCGAGGCGGGCGGCTCCTCCTCCAGACTCGAACCCCCGAGCACGACGTGCTGGAGTTCGCCCGGTCGGCGAACCCGGAGCCGCTGATGCGCGCCGAGCGGGAACGGCGGGAGCTCTTGAGTTTCCCGCCCGCGGCTGCGGTCGCCGAACTCGTCGGTGAGTCCTCGGCGGTCGAGCAGGCCGTGCTCGCGCTGCGGCGTGACTTCCGGGTGCTCGGACCGTCGGAGCAGGGGACCGGTTCGAGCGCGCTGGTCTTCGCGGCGGATTCGGATGCGCTGGCCGACGCGCTGGCCGTCGCCCAACCCCTGGGCCGCGCCGCGGGCCGCCTCCGCATCGCCGTCGACCCACCCCGCGTGTAGCCACGTTGCCCGTCGGTCACTGCAGCTGACACGATCCGCCGCATGACGCAGCGCACGTACCCAGGGTTCGATGGGATCGTCGGCCGCACCTTCGCCGGGTCCGAGGGTTCGTGGCCGAAGCGGCCGACGGCCCGTGAGGGTGCGCCGAACATCGTGATCGTGCTCGCTGACGACCTCGGGTACGCGGACCTCGGCTGTTACGGCAGCGAGATCGACACGCCGAACCTCGACGCGCTCGCTCAGCGAGGATTTCGCGGTACCAACTTCCACGTGACGCCGATGTGTTCGCCGACTCGCGCCGCGCTCCTCACCGGCATCGAACCGCACCGCGCCGGTCTCGGAACCGTCGCGCACGTCGACCCCGGCTTCCCTGGCTACGCGTCGGAACTCGCGCCCGATGTCATGACGATGGCCGAGATCCTCCGTGACCAGGCCGGCTACGCCACGATGATGGTGGGGAAGTGGCACCTCGCCAAGGACTC
>JANLTQ010000144.1:0-6485 GCA_031363005.1 Acidimicrobiia bacterium
CATCGGCAAAGTCACGATCGGGTCCCGCGTTCGCATCGCCGCCTATGCGGTGCTCGTCGGGGAGAACCACGTGTTTGACGACCCCGATGTCCCGATCATGGATCAGGGCCTCACGTCGGTCGGCGTGGTGATCGAGGACGACGTATGGATCGGCGCCCACGTGACCGTGGTCGACGGTGTCACCGTCGGCGCGCACAGCGTGATCGCCGCCGGTGCGGTGGTGACCAAGAACGTCGAGCCCTACAGCGTGATGGCGGGTGTCCCCGCGCGCACAGTGTCGGACCGGCGGGATCGGAAACCGACGAAGCCCCGCCGTGACGCGCTCGCGCATTTCGACGCCACGGTTGCGGAGCAATGGGAGACCGTCCTCGAACGGTGCCGGGTCCAGAGCGCGGACCGAGTCGAGTACGTGGAGTTCCCCGGCGCCGACCCCGACGATCCGCGTCCCCTCAACGATGCGATCGAGATCGCGGGCATGTTCGGCGCGCTCCCACCGAGCGCCGATCGTGACGAACTCGTCGCGCGAATCCAGGCGACGCAAGACCCGGACACCGGACTCTTTCGCGATCCACGCCTGCCGGGCCGCGCAATGACCCTCACGCCGTCCCACGAGGAGTGGGACATGTACGGGCTGCTGTCGTGCGGGTACGCGCTCGAGGTGCTGGGTGCCGGCCCCGAACATCCCGTCCACCTCATCGAGCAGTGTTCGGCCGACCAACTCCAAGCTCTGTTGGACGGCCTGAACCTCGACTACTTCGCCTGGCCGAGCGGGTCGTGGATCGACGGCTACGGGACCGGCGTCATGCTGAATCGCGTCCACCACGGATCCACGAACACCGCGCCCACCCTGTGGGGATGGTTGCTCACGCACCAGGACCGGCGCAGCGGCATGTGGGGTGAGTACCTCGCGCCCGTCGGCGAGTACGACTTCCGCTGGCTCATGGCAGTGAACGGGTTCTATCGACTGACCCGCGGCACCTACGCGCAGTTCGGCGTCGACGTGCCCAGACCCGAAGTCGCGATCGACACCGTGCTCGCGCACGCGCGTGACTACGGCTGGTTTGCCACCGACGAGCGCAACGCCTGCAACCTGTTGGACGTCGTGCATCCGCTCTGGTTGCTCGGGCGCCAGACGGACTACCGCCGCGCCGAGATCCGCACCGCAATCGCAGGGGGGCTCGAGGGCGTGTGCGCGGACTGGGTGGACGGCCAGGGGTTCCCGTGGCAGGTCGGGCGGGATCAACCCGGTCTGCGCGGCACCGAGATGTTCATGTCGGTCGTCTACCTCGCCGCCGAGCTGCTCGATGCGAGCGACGGTCTCTCGTTCGTGCCGCGCGGCGTGCACCGCCTCGAACCCGCCACCGGCCTGGGCTGACGCACGGGTGGGTGCGAACGTGGTACCAACAGCGCCGTGACCACACCGACTTCTGTCCCCGACGACGCTCACATCGCGCCGGCAGTGACACCGGCGCCCACATCGACCGGCCCTCGTTCGTCGATCGTCGACACCGAAGCCGACGCCACTCCGATCGTGCTGATCCTCGCGGCGACGCTCCGGCGAGCCGAGGAGACGCCCAAGCTCGCGTCGATGATGGCGAAAGCCAAAGGCAACGTGGCGCTGCGATCGACCGTCGACCCGCAGGCCGCGACGATCCGCTTCCAACGCGGTCGGGTGCGAGTCGAGCGCGGCGTCGCCCCGGATACGCACGTGACCATCGCGACCGACGTGAACCGCATGAGCGAACTCGACGCACCGAAGCCGAACATCACCGGCGCGGCCAGCCACCTCCGGCTCGCGTTGACTGCAGGCAAAGTCCTCGAACCGCCGCTCGGCACCTGGCAAGAAGAAGCGGCTCGGTTCTGGAGCGCGCTGGCGAGCCACCCTCGTTCGCCGGCGGGTTTGCGTGTCGTTTGTCTCGACGAGCACACCGAGTGCAGCTTCGGCATCGCCCCGGCGGACTACGAGATTCACGGCACCGCGCATCGCCTTCGTGCGGTGTTCTCCGGCGGCACCGTGTTCGGCGAGGAATTGCTCGCCGGAAATCTGTTCGGCGTCGGTTCACTCGCGCACACTGCGGAGCTCACCGGCCGGTCGCTCGCGTTCATGATGGGCCGCTGACGTGGAGGCCGCGGCAGTTCCCGGTTGGCTCGAATCCAACGACATTCGCTGGGTGAAGACCGAGGGCGTGTCGCTCGACGGTCTCGTCATCGGCAAGCACATCGGCACGCCCAAGTTCGTGAAGTGTCTACCCCGTGGCAACGCGATCACCGAACTCGTCCTCGGCTACGACCTCGCGGGCACGCCGTACCTCGCGTGGTGGGACGAGTGGCGCGCCGACGCCCTCGGCGACATCTACCAACGGCCCGATCTCACCACCCTCGTCGTCGCGCCGGATCGGCCGCGCACCGCCAACGTGATCTGCGACTTCGTCGACGCGTCCGGCGCCGCGATCCCCAGTTGCCCGCGTGGAGTGCTCACGCGCGTGCTCACGCAGTTGACCGATCACGGTTTCGCCGCGAAAGCTGCGTTCGAGATCGAAGCGATGCTGTTCACCGAGCCGATCGAGACCGCGCGCCGCAAGCACTTTCAGGGCCTCACCCCGATGTCCACCGACGTCAAGATCGGCTACCTCCAGCACAATTCTCGCCAGCAACTCGCGTATCTCGACGTCGTGCTCGCCCGCTTGGAGGCCCTCGGTATCCCGGTCGAGGGTTGGCACGACGAAGCCGCGCCCGCGCAGTTCGAGATCAATCTCAACCCTGCGGACCCCATCACCGCCTGTGACCACGTGGTGCGCACCAAGCAGGTGATGCGCGAGGTGGCGATGGAGCAAGGGCGCGCGGTCACGTTCATGGCGAAACCGTCGGCCGAGTACGGCAACGGTCTGCACGTGCATCATTCGCTCACGCGCGACGGCAAGCCCGTCTTCTACGCGCCCGACGGCGCGATGAGTGACACCACCCGCCACTGGCTCGGCGGCCTCATGGCCAGCGCCGCGGCCACGACCTCGATCCTGTGCCCCACCATCAACGCCTACCGGCGCATGGTGGGCTTCGCGGCCGCGCCGACGGTGGCGTCGTGGGGCGAGGACAACAAGTCCGCGGCGTTGCGCGTGTTGTCGATCGAACCGAAGGCGGCGCGCATCGAGAACCGCGTCGCGGGTGGGGATGCCAACCCCTACCTCGTCCTGGCCGCCACGTTGGCGAGCGGTCTCGCCGGCCTCGACGCGAACACTTCGTTACCTCCGCCCCTCGCCGTGACGGGCTGGGGTCTGCCGCCGGACGGCTTTGCGCATCTCCCCTCCACGATCACGAGCGCGGCCGATGCGCTCGAAGCCGACGCCGGACTCGCCGCAGTGCTCGGCCCGGCGTTCGTGCGCTTCTGGATCAACACGCGCCGCTGGGAATGGCTGATGTTCCACACCACGGGCGGAGACCCGATGGCCGAGGCCGTCACCACCTGGGAACTCGACCGCTACTTCGAGCTGGTCTGAGCATGGTGAGCCGCAGGCGGCAAAACATCATTGGGGTGGTCGGGCACGTCACCGCGGTTGGAGGCGACGAGGGTGTTGCGGTCGACCACTTCATGGCCACGACCGCCTACGTGAAGGCGGTGCAACGGGCGGGTGGTGTGCCGGTGATTCTGCCGGTTGTCAATCCGAACGACGTCGAGGCGTTGCTCGACGCGGTGGACGCGGTCGTGATCACCGGCGGCCGTGACCTCGACCCTTCGGGTTATGGCCAGGCTCCGCACCCGCAACTCGGACCGCTCGATCCCGTGCGCGACGCGTCGGACATCGCGATTGCGCGCGCGGTAGTGGCGCGCAACCAGCCCACGCTTGCGGTGTGCCGGGGTATCCAGATCCTGAACGTCGCGCTCGGCGGCACATTGCACCAGCACGTGGATGATCACATGCGCCTTGACCAGTACAACCTCGACGCGCACACCGTGACCATCGAGCCGGACTCCCGGCTCGCGAGGGTCGTCGGGACTGAGACCCTCGGCGTGAACACCCTGCACCATCAAGTCCTCGACGAGCTTGGTGACCGCGTCCGCGCGGTGGCACACAACGCGCAGGGACACGTGGAGGGCATCGAGATCGACGGTGCCTCCAACGTGCTCGGCGTGCAGTGGCACCCCGAGTTCCTGCGCCACCGCCCCGACCACCTCGCCCTGTTCCAACAGTTGGTATCAGACTGATACCATTCTCCCATGGCGATGACGTTGCGGTTGACCGACGACGAGCAGGCCGCGCTGCGCGAACGGGCTAAGGCCGAGGGCATCTCACTCCAGGACGCTGCGCGCCAAGCGGTGCGCGCGTACGTGGCCGCCGGACAGCACCGAGACCGCGTCTCGGCCGCCGCCCGTCGAGTCATCCGCACCCATGCTGACGCGCTCGAACGATTGGGACAGTGACACGGCGGGTTGAATACCTGGATCTGGACGACGTGGTGGAGCTCGCTCGTCTCCTCCTCGGCGACCCTCCGCCGATTCGGGACCTCGGTCTCCTCGGTTCGGCCGTGGCCCGACCGCAGGCCACTGCGTTCGCCGCCGATGCGTACCCCGATCTGTGGACCAAGGCCGCTGCGCTCCTCGACTCAGTCGTCAACAATCATGCGCTCGTCGACGGCAACAAACGATTGGGTTGGTTGGCGACTGCCGTGTTCTTGGAACTCAACGGCATTCGCGCGACGACCATCTCGAATGACGACGTCCACGACCTCGTGATGCGCGTCGCCGCCCATCGCCTCGTCCTCGATGAGATCGTCACGATGCTCCGGTCCGCGGCGGGTGTCGAACGATGACCGACTCCGCGCCGCGTGTGGGATTCGCGTCACGCTCAGCGTGACTTCATCCCAAACACCGAAACTGTTCCGCCGAACCGCGAAGCGTGAGGAGAGGTCACCCGAACGGCGACCCGTTCAGTTCGATTCTGAGTGCCCATCCCAGAGATTGGGCAGGCTCCAGTCTTCTCCCACCCGGCCAACCTCGAGTCGGGAGACGCTCCAACCGCAGTCGGTCGCGAGGTAGCGCAGCATCCGCAGCAGCGCCTCGAGGCCTTCTCGCGACACCCGCAACATGTCGATGGTCCACTTCACTGCTGGCTCACCGACGCGAGTCGTCCCAACGTGCAGAACAATCTGCGTCCCACCACGCAGGGTCCCTCCGAACGCACCGCGTTCCGTGATGAAGGCCCAGGCGATCAAGCAATCCAAGAGGTAGCCCAGGTCCTCGTGCGGAAGCGGTTCCGTGGTCACGAGGCCGAACGCGAGTGCCTGCCAAGCATCGACGACGTCTTTGAACACGACGTCGATCGGCGGGACCGAGTCCGAACTAGGAATCACTCGACCGATCCACTCGTCCCCGCGCTTGGTCATGCCAAATGCTTAGCCCGTCGGTATTGCGCTCCGACCGATCTGGGGCCCGCTCGCGAGTTCGAGCGTGCCGTCACTTGTCGCGATCAGCACCCCTGCGAACGATCTCGTTTCACACCCACGAGTCACGTGAATGCGCCTGAGAATGTCCGCTCGCTTCGCCGCGACGAGCTGGCCATCCGCACCTGCGTCGCCGAACAGTTGGTGCCGTCCCACACGACCATCAGGTCTCGCACCTCGTCGAGCGTGAGACCCAGGCGCTTGCCGCGAGTGATGAACAACAATCTGGCCTCGGCCGCGTCGTCGTACGCGCGGTACCCCGAAGCCGTCCGTGCCGGCCCCGGGATCAGACCGACTCGTTCGTAGTACCGCACGGTCGACGTCGGTATACCCACCCGATCGGCGACCTCGGAGATACGCATCTGGTTCATGCGACGGAGGGTAAACCCTGTATCCGGGTGCAAGGTCAAGTCCTTCCGTTGCGCGCACGGTGAGCCTCGACGATGGTCTCTACACTCCATCGCATGCGTCGTCTGTTTGTTCTCATCGCTGCTGCACTAACGCTGAGTGCGTGTGGTTCGAGCGGTGGCTCCGACCAGGGGACACGCGTCCCCGGTACTCCGAAGGTTTCGGCGGCCCTCGATTTCACCTTGCCCGGCGTCACCGGACCGCAAGTCCGAGGTGCGGACTACGCAGGGAAGTCACTCGCGCTCTGGTTCTGGGCCCCTTGGTGAGAGGTGTGCAACCGGGAAGCTCCCGGAGTCGCGCAGTTGGCGCGGCAGTATCAAGACCGGCTTGCGGTCGTTGGGGTCGCCGGCCGTGACGATCAGGGCCCGATGGTGGACTACGTGAACAAGTATTCACTCCCGTTCCCGAACGCAGCGGACCTCGATCTCAAAGTCTGGAAGAAGTTCCGCGTACGCGGTCAGCCGGCGTGGGTCTTCATCACCCCGGACGGCACCGCCAAACTCTTCTACCGTCCCGACGAGGCAACAGTGCGCAAGCAGTTCGAGGCACTTGCGGTGGCGAACCCGAAGCCATGAGCACCACGGCACCGCGCGTCCGGCGACCGCCGCCGCCGTTCCGATCCGTCACCGTCACTCGAGTCG
>JANLTQ010000148.1:0-1692 GCA_031363005.1 Acidimicrobiia bacterium
CCTCGAATCGGAGGCGGTTGGCCGCACGTCGGCGGTGACCGGGGACCTCAGCATCAGCGGTGGCGCCGCCAAGACGGCCTCGTTCTCGGTGCAGGTGGCGACGCTGAAGTCCGATCAGAGCTTTCGTGACACCCAGATGAACCGGCTGATGGACACCGCCAAGTTCACCGACGCCACCTTCAAACTCACGAAGCCGATCACGCTCGGCTCCGTACCCGCCGACGGAGTGACCGCCAAGTTCACCGCAACGGGCGACCTCACGTTGCACGGCACGACGAAGTCGGTCACGTTCCCGGTCGACGCCAAGATCACCAACGGTCGCATCGGCGTACTCGGCAACATTCCGGTGACGTTCACTGACTACACCATCGAGAACCCGTCGAACTCGATCACGAAGGTCGGCACCAACGGGCTGCTCGAGTTCGTCCTGGTCTTCGACCAGAAGTAACCGCGCGGGGCGAGACGGACGTTGGACTTTTCGTGGAGTGAGTCGCAGATCGAGTTGCGGGCCTCGGCGCGCACGTTCGCGCTCGATGCCGTGTCTCGATACGGACGCCACAACGACAGCTGGATCAACGGCTACTCGAAGGAACTCGCGCGCGAGCTGGGCACGCGGGGTTGGATCGGGATGACCTGGCCGGTCGAACACGGTGGCGGCGGTCGGCCACTGATCGACCGTTTGATCGTCGGCGAGGAACTGATCGCCGCCGGTGCGCCCATCGCCGCGATGTGGTTCGCCGACCGGCAGATGGGGCCGTCGCTCATCGCCCACGGCACCGCCGACCAGCAGGAGGCGTTCCTGCCGGGAATCCTCTCGGGCGACGCCACCTGGTGCATCGGCATGAGCGAACCGGAAGCCGGCAGCGACCTTGCGTCACTGCGCACCAGCGCGGTCCGAGACGGCGATACCTGGGTGATCAACGGCCAGAAGATCTGGACGAGTTTCGGTGCCGTTGCGGATGCGTGTACCTGATCTGTCGCACGGGTCAGGGCGCCGCGCCCCACCACGGCATCAGCGAGATCATCGTGCCGATGGACACGCCCGGCATCGAGGTCCGGCCCATTCACGACATGACGACGAACCGCCACTTCTGCGAAGTGTTCTTCTCCGACGTGCGGGTACCCGTCAGCAATCTCGTCGGTACCGAGGGCGCCGCCTTCCGCCAGACCATGCGCCAACTCGAGCACGAGCGCGGCGGCATCGACCGTCTGGTCTCGAACCACGCGCTCTACGCGATGGCGCGCGAGCGAGCCGATGTCACCGACCCCCGTGTGCGCCAGGCGATCGCGCGGCTCGAGACCGGATACCGACTCGGCCGGATCCTGGTCATCCGCGAAGCACTTGGTCAGGCCCCTGCAGGTTTCAGCGCCGCGACGAAGTGTGTGTGCACCGAACACGAGCAGGCCGTCGCCGAGTTCGTCGCCGCGACCTTCGGTGCCGACGCAATGCTCGCCGACGACGTCACTCGCGGCCTGTCCTACGCACCGGCGTACACGATCATGGGCGGCACCTCGAACGTGATGCGCAACATCATCGGCGAACGCGTCCTCGGCCTCCCCCGCTAGCAGCGACTGCTCGCACCGTTTGTCGTTTTCGCCGTCCCCCCGGTGGCGCAAACGTCAAACGTCGATAGGTGTGGTGCGGTTAGGGGAGGGTGGGGCGGTTGGTGCAGGAGTGGTCGGGGCGGCGGT
>JANLTQ010000162.1:0-1514 GCA_031363005.1 Acidimicrobiia bacterium
GCAGCGCGTGCGCGACCTGGTTGGACCGCGCTTCGAGCTGTCCGTAGGTGAGAATCGTTCCGGTGTCCGAGACGATCACGGCCGGGCGGTCGGGACTGGACTGCGCGAACCGGCTGGGGTGTTCGATGTCAGCCATGACTCCTCCATCCGATCCACGGCGGCGTCCGTCGACGCGACGATCACTCACTGCAGCCGACAGCTTGTCAGGGAGCAATCCCGATCCGGGCGACGGGTTCGGCGGCGGCCTGGCGGCGGTGGAGTGAGCGCTCGAGCGAGTGCAGCAACACGTCGCGAATCTCGCGTGGATCGATGAGCTCATCGAAGCCGAAGGACTGGGCCGACCGGTACGAGGCTTCGACCTCGCGGGTGCGGAGCATCTCCGCCTCGTCGGCATCCGACCCGCGGGCCCGACTCATCGCCGACGCGCCCATTGCCCCCATCGTGGCCCCGGGGAACGCGAACACACCGGCCTGACCGTCGAACGGGATCATCCCCATGACCATCGAGCCGAAGCCGTAGGCCTTGCGCAATGTGACCTCGAACTTCGGCACGGTCGCGCGCGTCTGGGCTGCGTACATGCGTGCACCCTTGCGCAAGATGCCGGCACGCTCGGACGCACTCCCCGGCAGCACCCCGGGATTGTCGGAGAGGAAAATCAGCGGGAGGTGGAACGAGTCCGCGACGGCGATGAAATGCGCGGCCTTGTCCGCGGCATCGGCGTTGATCGAGCCTGCGAGCACCTGCGGTTGGTTCGCCACGACTGCGACCGGGTGGCCGCCGAGCCGCACGAGCGCACAGATCACCGACGGTCCGAAGATCGGCTGCACCTCGAAGCCGGAGTCGGCGTCGAACACCACATCGATGACCGCGCGCATGTCATAGATCCGGCGACCGTTCAACGGCACGAGGTCGGTGATCTCGGTGACGGTGCGCGGACCGGTGTCATCCCCGGCCACCCAGGTGGGATACGACCATGCGGACGACGGGAAATAGGAGAGGTACGCGCGCACGGCGGCGAGCGCGGTCGCGTCGTCATCGGCCACGTTGTAGATGAGCCCACTCGGGAGCGCGACGTCCGGACCACCGAGCGCTTCCTTGGTGATCTCCTCTCCCATCGACTCCTTCACCACCGGCGGACCCGCAGTGAAGATCGACGCATGCCGACTCATCACCGAGAAATCCGAGATCGGCGCGACGAGCGCGCCGTGGCCCGCAGACGCACCGAGGACCGCGGTGACCAACGGGACCCGCCCGGAGCAACGGGCTTGGACGATGAGATCCGTCGGCGTGCGTGAGTCGTGATCTCGGCCGTCGGCCCGGTAGCCGGCCCCTTCGAGCATCATCACCAGCGGGACGCGATCGGCGACCGCGATCTCGGCGACGCGGTAACGCTTCGCGTTCGAGGCCGCACTAATCGTGCCCGCCTTCACGGTGAAGTCTTCGGCGGCGACCATGACGGCACGGCCGTCGATCCGACCCGATCCCGCGACGATCGCGTCGGCCGGCGCGTCCTC
>JANLTQ010000193.1:0-3011 GCA_031363005.1 Acidimicrobiia bacterium
TCCAGGTGCAGGGCACGATCAACGGCTACGGCGAGCGCACCGGGAACTGCAACCTCACCACGATCATCCCGAACCTCACCCTGAAGATGGGGATCGAAACGCTGCCGCCCGAACGCATGGAGCGGCTCACGCCGGTGGCCCATCACGTGGCCGAGCTCGTCAACATGTCGCTGAACCCGCAAGCGGCGTACGTGGGCTCGTCTGCGTTCGCCCACAAAGCCGGGCTGCACGTGAGCGCGATCATCAAACGTCCGGACGCGTACGAACACATTCAGCCGGACACGGTCGGCAACGGCACCCGGTTCGTGATGTCCGAGTTGGCGGGCCGGTCCACGATCGAACTCAAAGCGCGAGAACTCGGCCTCGAACTCGACGGTCCGACGATCAGTCACGTCGTGGACACGCTCAAGCACCTCGAGCACGAGGGCTACCACTTCGAAGTGGCGGACGCGTCCCTCGAACTGCTGATGCGACGCGCCACTGGATGGGAGCCGGAGTGGTTCCGAGTGGAGTCGTTCCGGGTCATCACCGATGACGCGAGCCCCACGACGTCGGCCGGCGAGTCGCCGGACGGTGTGCTGACCGAGGCGACCATCAAGGTCTTCATCGGTGACGTCCGGTCGATCGCCACCGAGGAAGGAAACGGTCCGGTCAATGCGCTCGACCGGGCCCTGCGGACGGCGTTGGCCGGCCTGTTCCCTGCGCTCGACCGGGTGCATCTCACCGACTACAAGGTTCGGGTTCTCGACACCCAGAATGGCACCGGTGCGATCACTCGGGTGTTGCTCGACAGCACTGACGGCGAGGAATCCTGGACCACGATCGGTGTCAGTCAGAACATCATCGAGGCGAGTTGGCAGGCGCTTTCGGATTCAATTGTCTATGGCTTGCTCCGGGCCGAGGCACGCGGGTAATCATCAACTGTGCCTACCGATCCCTACGTTCCCACCCCCCTCGACGAGAAGCCGCGCCAGAAGCAGAACTTCGCCGCCGGCGTTTCGATGCCGCCGGCCCGTGGTTGGCGAGCCGATCGTCCGGGTGACGACGTTGCCCAGATGCCGCGCGGCCCACTGACCGGATCGCCCGGTCCGAGCGTGGGATTCGCGCTCACGCTGGCGAAGCGGTCCCGTGATCGCCTCCAACTCGAGTCGGCTGAGCACGCCGATGACGCCGTCGCGGTGGTGGCGGAACTGGCGATGAAGCGGGCGTCGGCCTTCGGGCGTGCGCCCACGGCGGTGGATATCGACGTTGCCTCCGAGCTTCTCGGCTTCTCCGGCCCGGCCCCGGGCGACGTGAAGGCGTGGCGCCCGAGCGTCATCCGCGGTGCGCATCACGAGTACGTGGTGCGCCGGCGGATCGCCGACGCCGTCGACGACTCCGTGCTGCGGCGGCCGTTGGCGGAACTCGGAGAAGTCCTCGCCGACGCCCGTCGGGCGCTTGCGGGAGTCGAGCCGGTTGCACCGACCGACGCCCCGACGGTGGATGCGCCAGCCGGCGCGGCATGACCGACCGAGTTCGGTTCTCACCGGCGCCGAGCGGAGAACTCCACGTCGGGAGCGCGCGGACGGCGCTGTTCAACTGGCTGTACGCCCGGCACGGGGGCGGTTCGTTCCTGGTCCGGATCGAAGACACGGACTCCTCGCGCACGCGTGAGGAGTGGGTCGACGCCATCGGAGAGACGATGCGCTGGCTCGGGTTGGACTGGGACGAGACGCCCTGGCGTCAGTCGCAGCGGATCGGTGAGTACCTCACGGCAGCAGACGCCCTACTTGCGTCGGGCCATGCCTATGAGTGTTACGACACACCCGAAGAACTCGACGCCATGAACGCCGAGCGGAAGGTGGCTGGATTGCCGCCGGGCTACGACGGCCGTGGGCGGGATCTGTCCCCGGAACGGCGGGCGGAACTGGCGGCTGAAGGTCGCCCCCGAACGGTCCGCTTCCGCACGCCGGACTCTGGTCAGAGCAGCTTCGTGGACATTGTGCGCGGAGACGTGACCGTGGAGTGGTCGACGATTTCTGACTTCGTCATCGTCCGCTCGGATGGGTCACCACTATTCTTCCTCGCGAACGCGGTCGACGATCTGGCAATGGGCATCACGCACGTGATCCGCGGCGAGGACCTCATCGACACCACCCACCGAGTGTTGGCGATCCGCCGAGCGCTCAGCGCCGACGCGGTCCCGCTCTACGCGCACCTGCCGTTGATCCTTCAAGCCGACCGCTCGAAGCTGTCAAAACGCCACGGCGCGGTTGCGGTCGAAGACTTCCGTGCGCGCGGCATCCTCGCCGAGGCGTTGTTCAACTACCTCACCTTGTTGGGGTGGGCGCCGGAGGATGACCGCGAGGTCATGGACCGGGACGAGATCGTGGAAGCGTTCACCTTGGAGCGGGTGACACACTCCGCCGCCATCTTCGACGACCAGAAGTTGGAGTGGATCAACGGCGAGTGGATCCGTCGGCTGCCGCTCGAGACGATCGTCGAACGAGCTCGGCCGTTCGCAGTGACGCGATACGGCGAGACCCTCGACGATTCGGTGTTCCGTGCTGCGGTTGCCATCGGCCAGCCACGCGCCACCACGTTGGTGGCTTTGACCGAACAGATGGACTTCTTGTTCGGCGGTGAGGAGTTCTCAGTTCCGGCCGACGCGTGGGAGCAGGCGCAGACGGTCGAGTCGCCGCCGGCGGTTCTCGACGCAGTGATCGCTCACGTCGAAAGTTGCGGGTGGGACGTGGACGGCATCGGGGAGATGCGCACGGTCCTGAAGGATCTCGGATTCAAGCCGGGCAAGGTCATGAAGCTGTTGTACGCCGCCGTCGAGGGTCGCACCGCCGGCCTCCCATTGTTCGACTCGATCGAGTTACTCGGTCGGGAGGTCTCGGTGGCGCGTCTCCAGGCGGCCCGCGCTCGACTCTGAACCGCCGGTACAGGATCTGCGCAGGCAAGCCACGTTCGACTTCAGACCCTCCGAAACCCTCCGGCTATGATCATCTGGCCCATTCGGGGGTGGT
>JANLTQ010000202.1:0-1561 GCA_031363005.1 Acidimicrobiia bacterium
TCGGCCGATGGGCCGCCGGCCACACCGCCGTAGATAGCGCTGCTCTTCGCCGGCTCATCTTTGTGCTCGATCGCGTACGCAACAGCCTCGTCGAGGTCGGTGGCGAAGGCGTCGGCCACACCATCCTGGGTCTGCGGGCGAGTGACCGCCATATGGATCGAGTTCGGATACTGCTGACCGTTGAAGCGCCAACCGCGGGTCCGCATGAAATCGTTGACGTGGTAGATGTCGAAATCGTCCGACGTGAAGCTGAAGCAGAACGTCGGTGATCCGATGATCCGCAGTTCCGTGTGCGCCTTGACTGCGTCCTGCATCGAGAACGCGGTCTCGAAAATCGCGCGTGCGTAGCGGAGGTAGCCCTCGGAGCCGAGCGACACCATGCCCGCCCACGTTGCCGCGAGCAGACCACCGGAACGTGAGCCGTCGATGCCGGGTGAGCAGTACTTCCCGCCGGTCCAATCGGTCAGGTAGAAGTACTGGCCGTTGCGCAGGATGCGATCGCGGAACAAGAGGACGGACGTGCCCTTGAGTCCGTATGCGTACTTGTGGGTGTCCGCCGAGATGCTGGTGACCCCGGGAACGCGGAAGTCGAACGCCGGGATGTCGTAGCCGAGCTGCTCACCCCACGGAAGGATGAAACCACCGAGACACCCGTCGACGTGCAGGCCGACGTCATGCGCGAGCGCGAGTTGTCCCATCTCCGCGATCGGGTCGATGGTGCCGTAGCCGTAGTTGCACGCCGAGCCGATCATGGCGGCGGTGTTCTCGTCGATGAGGTCGGCGAGAGCTCCGAGGTCCACCTGGGCGGTGGCCGGGTCGATCGGAGCCTGGCGTAGTTCAACGCCGACGAGATGACACGCCTTGTTGAACGCCGGGTGCGCAGTCTCGGGCTTGATGATGTTCGGCTGCGCAATGCCCTTCACGTTCTGGGCCCACTCGCGGTACGCGAGCACTGCGTGGAGGATGCTGCCCGAGCCTCCCGACGTGATGAGACCGACCGGCCCGTCGTCGGCACTCTGGGCCGCGGTGCCGTGCATGAGGTCGAGGGTCATGGCGATGATCTCGCCCTCGAACCGGGTGGCGCTCGGGCACATGTCACGCTGGAGCACGTTCATGTGGCTGTACATCCCGAACACTTCGTTCATGAAGTCGTAGTGGTCGTGGTCACCGCAGTACATCGTGCCCGAGCACTTCCCGGTTTCCCAGGTCTTGTCCTCCGCGGTCGCGAGTTCACGCAGCTCGTTGATGATCGAGTTGCGATCACGACCTTCCGACGGCATGCCGCGCAGCACGGGGAATCGATCGGCGTAGGGGTAAGCGGCCATCTTGTGTCCTTCAGGTTGTGGTTCGTTGCATCAGGTGGTGTTCAGACTTGCGTAGATGGGGCGCAGCGCTTCGAACGCGGCGATGAACTGAGTCTGGAGGCGGTCGTAGGTGGCACGGTGCTCTGCCTGCGGCTCGACGCGCGTGGCCACATCGACCATGGCGTTCAGATCGTCCGCGGTGAGAAGCCCGCCGCGGTGCAACGCGTACAACGCGGTGCCGCGTGCGATCACCTGGT
>JANLTQ010000224.1:0-3064 GCA_031363005.1 Acidimicrobiia bacterium
TCGGGCGGTGGGTGCTGGCCGAAGCGTGCCGGCAGACGGCGGAATGGAAACGGCATGGTTACGACCTCACGGTTTCGGTGAACGTCTCGATGCGCCAGCTCGAGACACCGACGTTGATCGATCACGTGCGCCAAGCTCTCGAGGTCGCCGGGTTGGATGCTGGGTCGCTGTTGATCGAGATCACCGAAACGGCGCTGATGCGTGACGCGGATGCGACGATCGCCCGACTCACGAAGTTGAAATCTCTCGGAGTGCAGATTGCGATTGACGACTTCGGGACTGGGTACTCGTCCCTCGGCTACCTGCGTCAGTTCCCGGTCGACTCACTCAAGATCGACCGATCGTTCATCACGGCCATGGGTGACTCACCCGAATCCGCGGTCCTGATCCACACGATGGTCGCACTGGGCCGGGCACTCGGGCTTGGGACTTTGGCCGAAGGCATCGAAGACGAGGAACAGCTGGAGCGGCTCCGAACCGAGGGTTGCGAGCGCGGTCAGGGCTTTCTTGTGTCGCGGCCGATCGAGGCCCAGGCGATCGAACTCATGCTCGACGCGCAGGGGGCGGTTTCCGACGGGCGAGCGGCGGCTGCGATCGGCTCGTAAGCGATACCCCGAGTTGATCGTGCTATCGCCGGGGCAGGAGGTCGTCGGTCGGCGGCGCCAGCGCATCGAAAAGGTTCGCCGATGGCGGACCGGGCGCATCCGTCGTCGGGCCCTCGCAATCGGAACCTTCGGGATCGTCCTCGAGGCCGAGATATCCGAGCCAGTCTTGCGGGGCTGCGTCATGGTCGGGTCGCCAGAAGGTGTCGTCCCGAACGAGCGCCGTCGGCTCGAGATCCGTGGTCGTGTCCGAACTGATGGTCATAAGAGCGGTATCGGCAGGTCGGCGCGAGGAACTGGAATGTCCGGGATCCGAGCACCCTCACGTGGCCTCAACCTCGGCCCCGGAGTATCAGGCCCTCACGAACGGCTGAGCCGTGTCGGCCGGTTTGGTCGGCTCAGGAAACCTCGACCGCCGGCGCGGCGAACTGGGCGTTGTACAGCCGTGAGTAGGCGCCATCGGCGGCGAGCAACGTTTCGTGATTGCCTTGTTCCATGATCTGACCGTCCTCCATGACGAGGATCGTGTCCGCATCTCGGATCGTCGACAGCCGATGGGCGATCACGAAGCTCGTCCGATTCGATCGCAACGCAGCCATGGCCCGCTGGATCAGCACCTCGGTGCGGGTGTCCACCGAACTGGTGGCCTCGTCGAGAATCAGGATGGTCGGGTTGGCAAGGAACGCACGCGCAATGGTGAGCAGCTGCTTCTCGCCCGCACTCACGCTCCCGCCTTCGTCATCGACCACGGTGTCGTATCCATGCGGCAGTGAATGGACGAACCGATCCACGTACGTCGCTCGTGCGGCGTTGAGGATCTCGTCGTCGGTGGCGTCGAGATTTCCGTACGCGATGTTCTCCCGAATGGTCCCGCCGAACAGCCAGGTGTCTTGCAGCACCATGCCCATGTTCGAGCGGAGGTCCCGTCGGCGCATCTTCGAGATGTCGATGTCGTCGAGCATGATCGCACCGCCGTCGAGCTCGTAGAAGCGCATGAGCAGGTTCACGAGGGTGGTCTTGCCCGCGCCGGTCGGGCCGACGATGGCAATGGTTTGCCCGGGCTCGGCCACGAGGGAGAGATCCTCGATCAGGGGCCGGTCGGGGTTGTACGAGAACGAAACATGATTGAACTCGACGCGTCCCCGCGGTTCGAGGTCTTCGAGCGGGATCGCCTCCTCTTCGCTGTCCTCGGGTGCGTCGAGGAGTTCGAACACCCGCTCGGCCGAGGCGATGCCTGACTGCATCACGTTGATCATCGAGGCGAGCTGAGTCAACGGCTGCGTGAACTGGCGCGAGTACTGGATGAACGCCTGGATGTCACCGATGGTCATCTGTCCCGATGACACCCGGAGCCCGCCGATGAGGGCGATGGCGACGTAGTTCAGGTTGCCGAAGAACATCATCGCGGGCTGGATCGCGCCGGAGATGAACTGCGCGCCGAAGCTCGCCTTGAACAGCTCTTCGTTTTTTTCGTTGAACTTTGCCTCGATGTCACGCTGCCGACCGAACACCTTGACCAGAGAGTGGCCCGTGAACGCTTCTTCCACTTGCGCGTTCAGGGTGCCGGTGTGGCGCCACTGATCAACGAACTTCTGCTTGGACCGTTTCGTGATCCGCTTCATCGTGAAGATCGACAACGGAATCGTGATCGTGGCAACGAGCGCCAGCAACGGCGAGATCGTGAACATCATGATCAGGACGCCGGCGATCGACAGCGACGACGTGAGCAGTTGGCTCATCGTCTGCTGCAGACTCTGAGCGAGGTTGTCGATGTCGTTCGTGACGCGACTCAACATGTCGCCACGAGGTTGACGGTCCACGTAGCGCAGCGGCATTCGGTGGAGCTTGTCCTCGACGTCGGAACGCAGCCTGAACATCGCCCGCTGGACGACGCCGGCAAGGAGGTAGGCCTGCAAGTACGAAAGGATGGAACTCACGACGTAGATCCCGAGGACGAGCAGCAGCCGCGAATGGAGACGGCCGAACGGGATGCCGCGCCCGCCGAACGCACCGGTCACGATCATGTTCGTGGCACCGCCGAGCAACTTCGGTGCGAGGACCAACAGCGTCACGCTCGTGATCGCCAAGGCCAGAACTGCGAAGACGCCGAACGCCTCGGGCCGGAGTCGCTGCGCGAGTCGACGCGTGGAGTTCTTGAAATCCTTCGACCGCTCGAGCGGCATGCCGGCTGCACCGAACCGCCCGCCGAATCCGCCTCGCGCCTCCTCCACGGGCGGCTTCACCACCGCGTCGTCCCCATCTCCCCCCGGCCCGTGGCCGTCGCCGACGGCACTCATGATTTCCGCTCCTGGCCCTGCGGGCCGGGCCGCTCAGGCCCCGTTCCGCTGGTTGACCGGCTGCAAGCGCGTGCCCGCCTCGCTGCACTCATGATGCCCGCTCCTGGCCCTGCGGGCCGGGCCGCTCAGGCCCCGTTCCGCTGGTTGACCGGCGCCGGCAAGACG
>JANLTQ010000226.1:0-1890 GCA_031363005.1 Acidimicrobiia bacterium
TCGGCCGGCGCGCATCGGCCGGTGGCACCGCCGACCTCGGCCGGCGATAGCCAAGCCCTGTTTCACGAAGAGAGGAACCCTCATGCCCCGTCTCCGTCAGGTCCCACGCGACGAGTCCAACGCGCCGATTGTCACGATGATGTACGACCTGCTGTTCGGTCCAGATCGGGATCCGGTGAGCAACCCCGGCACCGCGACCGGGACCCCCGGCGACTGGTGGCCCGTCTTTGCGCTCGTGCCCGACATCCTCGAACACTGCGTGCAGGGCTTCGGGCTGTACCAGAGCCCCAAACGGTTCCTCAGTCCACAGCTGCGCGAACTCGGCCAGACCCGCGCGGGGTGGGCGCGCGGCAGTCAGTTCGTGTTCTCCCAACACTGCAAGTCGTGTCGAGCGATCGGCATCAGCGAAGAGAAGATCGCCGCCATCCCGGCCTGGCAGGTGGCCGATTGCTTCGACGCCACCGAGCGTGCACTCCTCGCCTACACCGACGCGCTCGTGTACGACGGTGGCCGGGTGGCAGACGACGTGTTTGCCGCGCTCCAGGCCCACCTGTCCGATGAGGAGATCCTCGAGTTCACCTACGTCACTTCGCTGTACGAGATGCACGCAACGATGAGTCGGGCGCTCCGCACCGAGTTCGACGACCGTCCCGAACCCATCGTCGAAGTAATCGGGCCCGACGGTGTGTCCGCACTCGATGTCGGCCGCAGTATCAGCCTGCCGGCCGAGGAGTGAGCACCGGGCTGCGGCGACGGCTCGAGCGAGCGATGCCGGGCGGTGACGCGTCAGTGACCGCCCGACCGCTCAGTCGTTCTCTTCCGCCCCACCTTTGTCTTTCTTCACGGTGGCCTCTTGTACTGCCACACCTTCCGCGCTGACCTTCACCAGGACGTCCAGCGCGTTGCGCGAGGTGGAGTACACGCTGAACGAGTTGACCGGAAAGTGGTCGGTCGCACCAGTGTCGTCGAAATGCGCGATCCGGCTGGCGCCCGGTGCGATCGTGAAAGTGGCGGGAAGCTTCGTGTAGTAGCTCTCGGTGGCTTTGGTGGCGCGATCGGTGAAGGTCGTGAAGACCTCAAAACCGCTGAGCGGTGTCGATCCCGAGTTACTCATAGCAACTTCGAGGTGGTCGGACACGGCCTTGGCGCTCTTCGGATCTTCGTTGTTCTCGACGAGGACGGAGTCGATCACCAGACCTGGGGTGGTCGCGGCGTTGACGATGGGATTCGTCTTCACCGGCAGGACCTGTCCGCCACGCGGCGACGCCGATTTCTTTCCGGACGACGAGCTGCACCCGGCGATCACGAACGCAATGCTTGCGCCGAGCGCTACGGCTCGAAATCCGGACCCTGTACGACGGATTGAAAGCATGAACCTGCCTTTCTGTCTACGTCGTCACCGACATGCGGCGGAACGCAACGACCAGCGCAAAGCCGAGGACGAGTGGATACACGATCAACCAGATGATGTCATTGTGTTTCTTGCCCAGGAGCTCCGAGAGCGTGAGCCCACGGTACTTCTCGTGGACGTCGGCCATCGCGAATGCGAACCGCTCGAAGTGTTTGGAGAATGAGGCTTCCTCCACATCGCGTCGGATGGTCTCGTAGGTGGAGAACTTCTTGAGCACCGTGGTTTCGTCCGCTCGATTCAAGGTGAGCGCAGCGAACAATCCTCCGGGCACCTGGTTGTCGGCGTCAAGGGTGTCCCCGATCTGGGGCAGGATCAGTACCACGATCAACCAAATGCCGAGTGCGAACATCAGACCGTTGACTGCGACCTCGGATCGGGCCGTCATGATCGCCCCGAGGCAGTAGAAGACACCCATGTACACCGCAGCTGAGGCGTAGATCAGGAGCAACCGAACCGTCTGCTCACCGTCGACCCAGTCG
>JANLTQ010000251.1:0-3250 GCA_031363005.1 Acidimicrobiia bacterium
TCGCGCAACTCGACGACCACCTGACGCACCACCCGATGGAGTTCCGGGAGCGCGGGATCGCTGTAACGGTTCGAGAGCCGATCGAGTTCGAACCCGATGTACGCGAGCGATTGCGCGGTGCGGTCGTGGAGGTCCCGCGCGATCCGCGCCCGCTCGGCTTCGGCGCCGAGGGTGCGCAACCGTCCGAACCATCGTGCGTTGTCCACCGCGAGGGCGAGTGACGACGCGATGCGAGAGAAGAGTTCCGCGTCGGGCGTGGTGATGCGGTCCGGCGCTCGATGCTCCACGGCAACCAGTCCGACCACGCGATCCGGCGTCCGCAGCGCCACGATCATGGCGCTGCTCGCGAACTCGCCGTTCCAGAGTTCGGTCTGGGTCGCGGTCTTCTCGACCCGCACCACCCCGGGCCTGTCGAGCGCCTCGCGGATCCGGCTCGGCAACTCGTCCGTCTCGAGATGTTCGGCGACGGTGGCGCCCTCCGCGAGCTGGGTCCGCCAGGACGCGCTGGTCTCGTCGGCAAGCAACACCACCAGGACGTCGGGAGCGAACACCTCGCGCAGCGTGTCGCGCGCCGAGGCAACGACCTCAGCCAGGTCGAGCGAGTCCGGCAACGTGCGAACAACATCGTGCAGGGCATGGAAGAGGTCGTTCGCCAGCGTCATCCGCGACACTTCGTCGGCAGTTTCGCGTTCTCGTTCCTCGGCTTCGAGCCAGAGTTGACGGGTGTAGCCACCGACCACGGCCGCGGCGACCACGACCATCGAGACCAGCAGGCCGGTGCGGAGCGCGTCCTGGCTGGCACCACCGATCGCGTCGGCCATGAGGATCGTTCCCGCAGTGAAGAGCGCCGCGAAGCAACCCTCCCGATAGCCCCACCCGTACGACGCGAGGAGCACCAGCGGGATCGGCATCAGCAGATACGGACTCGACCACGTGTCCGTGACTGCGATCGACCCAACCGCAATCATGAGGTCGAGGACGACCCACGCCTCGGCGCGCCAGGTGGCCGGATAGATCTCGAGCGGTTTGAAGGTGCGGTAGAGGGTGTCGGCGAGCAGCGCTCCACCCGCGAGGTACAGCGCATGCATGTCCGGCTGATCCGTGGTCAACGCAAGCAGGACGCCGACGGCCAGGCAGACCCAGCGCAGGAAGGTGGCCATCGGGCCGAGCCGGCCGAGCTCCTCGACGGACCGGGGATCGAGCCGAGGTCCGATCCGGCGGGTCCACCCCCGCATCCGCATCCGGGGGCGAGCGCCGGCCGCCGCCCGCCGGCTCGCGCGGGCGGCACGGCGCTTCACCGCGCGGCTCGGCGCTCCACTGCGTACGACGGGAGGCTGCAAGGATTCGATGTCGGAGATTCTGGTCCGTCCGAGCTCACAACCCCGGGCATTCCAAGCGTCCTCCTAGGATCCCGGCCCATGCTGCTCGTGGGATTGACCGGTGGGATCGGCGCAGGGAAGTCGACGGTCGCGGCCCTGCTCGCAGAACGGGGCGCAGTGATTCTCGACGCCGATCAGGTCGCTCGGGAAGTCGTCGAACCGGATCAGCCGGCGTTCGCCGCGCTGGTCGAGCAGTTCGGACCGTCGATCGTGGGCGCGGACGGACGACTCGATCGCCAGGCGCTGGCCAACGTCGCGTTTGCGACGCCCGAGTCCAAGGCCGCGCTCGACGCCATCACCCATCCGGCCATCCACGCCGAGTTCGGCCGCCGGATGCTCGAGGCTCCGGACGGCATCATCGTGATGGACGTCCCGTTGTTGGTGGAATCCAAGACCGCGGCCGAGCGGGGCTACGAGGTCGTGATCGTCGTCGAGGCCCCCGAGGCACTCCGGCTGGACCGACTCGAGGGTCGCGGTGTCCCGCGGGCCGACGCCCAAGCACGCATGCGCGCCCAAGCCACCGACGAGGAGCGGCGAGCCGTCGCCACCCACCTCATCGACAACAGCTCGGACCAAGCCGCGCTGGAGGCCCAAGTCGACGCCCTCTGGACCGACCTGCAATCCCGCCACACCACCAAAACCTGACCCCGCGCGTCCGGCCCGAGCGCCGCCAGCCGCCCACCGCGTCCCACTCGCGCCCGCTTTTCCACGACTTTTTGTCTGTGCGTGGCTAAAAGCGCGACCCCACAGACAAAAAGTCGCGTCGGGGGGATGGTCGCAGGGCGTCGGTATGGTGCAAAACGTGACGGAACTGGACCGTCGCGTCGAGGAGCTCGCGGCACAACAGCTGGGTGTTTTCAGCACCCAACAAGTGCTCCTCCAACAGGGAAACGCCGATGCAGTTCGCCGACGAGTGAAGTCGGGCCGTTGGACGCGGGGTGACTACAACGTCCTCAGGCTCCTCGGGACACCTCAGAGCAGGATGACGCGACTGATGAGCTTCGTTGTGGCCTCGCACTTCCGCGCGGTCGTCTCGCATCGGATCGCAGCCGACCGCAGCGGCCTACCGGGCTTCTCTCACGAACAGGACGAGTTCACGCTCCCGGACGGCGTGAACTTCGGGCGACGCACGGGAGTCGTGCTCCACCACAGCAGTCTGCTCCCGAGCCACCACATCGTGTCGATCGGCGGAATCCCGACGACGACCTTGGCCCGCACCCTGCTCGACCTCACCGCGGTCGTACGGCTCGGGCGCGCGGCGCGGGCAATGGACACCGCACTCGCGCGCCGAAACGTGACGTATTGGGAGCTGCTGCGGATGCTTCAAGAGTCTGCGGTGAGAGGACGTCGTCGCACTCGTACGTTTCGGCTGCTGCTCGAGGAGCGCGGCCCCCACTACCGCCCGACCGAGAGCGAGCTGGAGAAGCAGTTCGACCTGCTGGCAGTGCGTCTCGGTCTTGCCGGCTGGGACCGCCAGGTCGATCTCGGCGACGACCTCGGGTGGATCGGCAGGGTCGACTTCTACAATCGCCGCGCTCGGCTCGTGCTGGAAACCGACGGCCGGGAGGCGCACTCGTCCTTCATGGACACAAAAGCGGACGTCGAACGCGATCAGCGCATGGAGGCCGCCGGCTTCCACGTCCTCCGCTTCGGATGGGCGCAGGTCGTGCACGACTCCAATGCGCTGGTCGCCCAGGTCCGCGCCGCGCTCGCCACCCGCCGATTTTCCGCGACTTTTTGTCTGCGCATGGGCAAAAGCGCGACCCTACAGACAAAAAGTCGCGACGGGGTCGGGCGGGGCCGCGGGAGCGACGCGGGGGAATGAATGTCACAGGCTGGGCGTAGGGTGCCGACGTGCCCGATTTTCAACT
>JANLTQ010000378.1:0-2335 GCA_031363005.1 Acidimicrobiia bacterium
CGGGATCGAGCGTCACTCTCGTCCCCGTCCAGGTGTCCGGTTTGGCCGACGCACCCCCCACCCCGCAGCCCGCGGCCAGGACCGCGACGGCGATGAGCATTGCGATTCGCCTGGTTGTCGTTTGGCCGTGTGCGCGGCGCGCAGATCGTCTCTTCATCGGACGATCATGGCGATGTAAATGTTAAGGACCCGTGAGTGGCAACCGGCGTTCGCCGGACTCGGTCGGCGATGGCATCCGATGGCGTGGGTCGAGGGTTGTTACGCGGCCACGTCGACGACCGCGATCGCCGGGGCATCGCGGCGTGCCTTGTCGGTTGCGGTGGCCAGTTCGGCGAGTGCGGTGTAGTTCACCCGGTCGGGGTCGAGACCAAGCGCGGCGGCGTCGTCAACATCCAAGCGTTCGATGAGACTCTTTGATGCGAGCGCACGCCCGCCGGTCGCGCACGCTTCGATACGGGCCGCCTCGTTGACCTCGTCGCCGAGAGCAGTGACCTCCGAACGTGCGCTGGTCGAGATGTTGCCGACGTACAGCGTGGATCCCCAGTGCAAGCCGAAACGTAGAACGATCGCGTCGGCCGGCAGTCCGGAGCGCTCGGCAACGTTGGCGACCGCCGCATTCAGAGCGCGGGTCGCGGTGATGCAGGCGCGGGCTGCCGCAGATTCCGAACCGGAGACCTCGGCGAGAAAGAACGCGACAACGCCATCACCCACATGGCGACCGACGAGTCCGCCGGCATCGATGACGCACTGATCAGCGGCACGCACCAGGCGGCGGCCGAGCGCGAAGTAGCTCGCAGTTGAGAGGCGCTTCGCGAGTGGCGACGAACCCTCCAGATCGGCAAAGAGAATCGCCGCGGGTCTCCTTCCCGCTCGCGCCACGCTCTGAGCGCGGTCGATGTGACGCAGGTCCCCGCTCACCATGCTTCCGATCGTGCCCATACCCGCCGCCGGTTTCGTGATGATTGCGGTCCCGGCCACGCGACCCGACTCGTCGCGAATGCGAATGGCAACAAGGGGGATCCCGTTGGTCTCGAAGAGGCCGGTCCCGCCGGCATCGAACGACAAGCTCGCCGAGGTGTCCGGGGAGAGTTGATCGACCAGGTCACGCAGTGAGGGATCCAGGATCTCACGCAACTCGTCGCGACCGCCCGGGGTGTCGGCGAGGACGTAACCGCCGATCCCGCTGAGCAGGACCCGGTTGAGTTCCGTCGTGGTCGTCCCGTAGGTCCACGTCTCGCTTGCTCGCCGTGACGAGGACCCGAAGTAGTGCTCACCCAGTGCGAACGACGCGAGCTCGCCCGCGCCGCCGAACGTGCGGCGCAGCTCGTCGGTCGCAAATACGGTTCGCCACCGATCGTCGATGACGATCGCCCAATGACCTGCATCGTTGAGTGACTTCGCAACGTCGGCCAGCGCCGGGTCCTCCGGCAGCGGGTATGACTGCACGCTGTCCGTTGGCATCGGGGAACCCTACCGACCGACCGCGCCATGGCCTCGCGAGCAGCGGCCCATCGGCGTGCGCCAAAATCGTCGGACGTCGCCAGTTGCTACGGTCGCCCGTCCGGGAGCGTGGGCAGAGGAGCGATATGACTGATCCGTGGCAAGAGCCAGTACGCGGCGAGCTCTTTCCGAGCGAGTTGCGTGGCCTGTCGGGTATCGAGCAGCTTCGGCTCATGGTGAGCGGACAGGTCGCCGGGCCTCCGATCGGAGAGCTGACGGGCATGCGTCCCACCGAAGTCGGCGTCGGTACTGCGACCTTCACTATGCCGATCACGGGCTGGCTCCTGGTTCCGCAGGGCATGATCACCGGCGGTGTGGTGGCGATCCTCGCGGACGGCCCCTTGGGTTGCGCGATCCATACCGCGCTACCCGCGGCGACCGGTTACACGACGACCGAGCTCTCGATCAACATGGTGCGACCTGCGCCGCTGGAGGGTCAGCTGATCGCGCGCGGACGGCTGGTCCATGCTTCGCGCCAGCTCGGCCTCACGGAAGTCTTCGTGACCGATCACGACGGACGGCTGATCGCCCACGGCACGTCGCGCTGCGCAATCTTCCCGCCGGATCCGAGCATCGGTCCCCCGCCCGCCGACATTCCGGTTGCGTCTCGGGCCGACGGCTGGACACCGCCATACGAACGGCCCGTCATCGGCACGATCCTGGACGAAGAGATCTTCCAAACGCGAAGCGGGCTCGAGATCATGGAGCAGTTCATCGTGGGAGAGCTCGCACTTCCTCCCTCGTATCACCTCTTCGGTCAGGTGCCCACCGCCGCGGCCGAGGGCACGTGTGAGTTTTCAATGCCGGCGCATGGATGGCTCGCCTCGCCGACAGG
>JANLTQ010000274.1:0-3120 GCA_031363005.1 Acidimicrobiia bacterium
CCCGGAGCTGCTGGGCCTCAATTTCGACCAGTTCACGCGCGCCGTCGTCCTGCCCCAGGGTGCGTTCGCGCGGTTCCTCCACGACAAGCCGGCGGCGCGCCAAGACCTGCTGGTGCAGCTGCTCGGGCTCGATGTCTACGAGCGCATGATGCAACGGGCGCGTGCGCTCGCGGCCGAGACGACCGCATCGCTGGCCCGTGATCGTCAACGCATCGAGCAGTTGCGAGTCGCGACCCCTGAGCTGAGGACCGCGGCCGCGGCGAAGGTGGCCGAGTGCGCCGCCGCCCGCGCCCGCTGGCGCGCGGTGCAGCCGGAACTGGACGCGCTCGAGGCCGACGTGGCTGCGGCCGTCCGCACGAGTGACACTGCCGCGAACGTCGCGCTCCGACTCGGTGCGATCGCCATCCCAGAAGGGTTCGAGGCGTTGGGCGCATCCCTCACGGCGGTCGATGCGGAACTCGTCGCCGCCGAAGCCGCCGCCGACGTCGCCGCGCTGGCTGCGGCGGACGCGGAGACCGCGCTTGGCGCCGCCGGTGATAGCGAGGCGTTGACGGCGTTGCGTGACGCGCACGCCTCGCTGGTTGCGTTGACGACGGAAGCGGCGGCGGCCACTGCGAAGCGTGCCGAAGTCGCGGCGTCAGACGCAGCCGCTCAAGTGGCGGCGCGCGATGCCGAGGCCCGTATGGAGCAAATGCGGACGGTCAGCGCTGCGCACGTCGTCCGCCAACATTTGGTCACGGACGTGCCGTGCCCAGTGTGTGAGCAGGTGGTGCACGAGGTACCAGCGGTCGATCCGCCGCCGGACTGGACCGAAGCCCGGACCGCGGCGCAGACGGCGCGGGAGAACGCGAATACGACCGGCCGGGCCTTGGCGCGGGTCGACCATCGCGTGGAAGAAATCGACGGTCGTTTGACGGCGGCCCGGAGTGCGGTGGACGGTCAGCCGTCCGCTGACGCAGTCGCCCAGGCGCTCGCCGAACTGGAACGTCTGGTGAAGGCGGCGTCCGAAGCTCGGACGGCGGAACAGCAACTTCGTCGCCGGATTCGCGCCGCGCGCGACGCGCGAGACACCGTCCATCGCGACGCTGAGCACGCCCGCACCGGGTTCCGTGCGACCCGAGACGGGCTCGCTGGCCTGGGTCTGTCACCACCCGCCGAGTCCGGTGATCTCGCACGGGATTGGGCAGCACTGGTCGAGTGGAGCGGGGTCGAGGCCAACGCGCAACGCCAGGTGACCGACGACGCCAGGCGCCGCGCCGAACTGACGCGCGCCGCGCTGACCGAACGGCTGAGCACGCTCGTTGCCGAAGCATCCGCACTGGGACTGGAGGTTGACGGCACAGCCGTCGGTGTCGGGCGGTTGCTCGAGGCAGTGGCAGTCGAGGAGCGGGTGAGCCGGGACCAGGTGGAACGCATCGATGCCGACCTGAAGGAGCGCACTGCTCTCGAGCAGGCGGTGTCGGCCCGCTCCGGAGATGCCGAGGTTGCCGCGGAACTCGCACGGTTGCTTGACGCGAATCACTTCGAGCGTTGGCTGGTGAGCGAGGCACTCAGCCGACTGGTCGACGGCGGTTCGCAGCGTTTTCACGAACTGTCGAACGGTCGGTACTCCTTTGCCTTCGAGGACTCGAGCCGTGACCTCCTCGTGGTCGATCACACCCAGGGCGACGAACGGCGGTCGGTCCGCACGCTGTCAGGGGGTGAGACGTTCCAGGCGTCCCTGGCCCTCGCGTTGGCCCTCTCGGATCAGCTCGCCCACCTCTCCGCTACCGGTTCGGCGCGCCTCGAATCGATCTTCCTCGACGAAGGGTTCGGCACCCTGGACGCGGAGACGCTCGAAATGGTCGCCACCACCATCGAGAACCTGGGTGCGTCGGACCGCATGGTGGGGATCGTGACCCACGTCCCGGAACTCGCGCAGCGCATGCCCGTGCAGTTCCGGGTGACCAAGGGGGCGCGGTCCTCGCACGTCGAGCGGGTGGCGTCGTGAAGTTCAGTGTTGATCCGTGGGATCCGAGCTACGGCAGCGCACTGGATGACGTGCTCGACCCCACCGAGGTGACGGTGGAGACCGACATCGAGGTGCCGTCGAGCGCGTGGGAGCCGATCTCGGTCTCGGACCCCGACGGCAACCGTGCGTCGGTGGTGCTGTTCGTCGACGGTGTGCGTCGTATCGACGCGCGAGTGTGGATCGAAGACGATGAGGGCAACGTGGCGCCCGGAGTGTGTGCCACCTACGCCGCGGGTGTGGTCCGCGCGGGTGAGCAGGCCGAGATCGTGGCGACGTCGGTGCGACGTGGGGTGTTCAGCGCATCACGCGCGGCCCAGGTGATCCCGACCAAATATCCCGACGTCGTCTACTCGCCATTTTCGGCGACGGACTCCACGCCGGAGGCCCTCTGGATCGCGATCCAGGATCAGATGGGTCGCCGTGAGGTCGAAATGGCTGAGGTGGCGCGCCGAGACGCGCCCGAGGACGCGCTCGTTGTGCTGGATGGTCCCGTGACGAACCGGACGCACGTGCCGCGCGCCGTCGGCGTCATCAAGACTCACGCCGCGGCATACTTGCCCCCAGATCTGCACCGGCTCGTGGGCGCGCTGTCCGAGGGTGCGCGCACGCCGGTGTTCACCATCGGTGGACGGGGGAGCCGGCACTCGTGGTACCTGCGGTTGCCCGGCGCCCGTGACGCGCCGTGGGCGGGGGTGATCCGATGCGAGTGCTCGGCGGAGATGGACCCGGCCGACGCGATCGAGTTGGCAGAAGTCGTCGGCGCCACCGTGCCGCGTTACGCGAGCGAGACGCACAAGGACCCGCGTGCCCCGCAGAATCTGTATCCGGTGGGCGGACTCGAACGGGAACTCCGCCGTCGCCTCGGCGATCCTCACCTGCTCTACCGCGCCCTCCTGATCTCCGCCGCTCACACCTCTTGATCCGCGGTACAGCTACCCGCCGGCCGTGGCTTCGATCCATATGAAGGGCCCGGGAGTGTCGATCAGGCTCCGAGGACCTGCGAGCGTCGACAGCGCATGCGCTGAGTAATCGTAGGCCCAGTGCAGGAGCGCTGGCGGTTCAGGCGGAAGGAGCGTTTTGTCCGCATATACCATCTGCTGCCGCAGCCG